>NZ_VCMY01000016.1:0-108347 GCF_005924235.1 Mycobacterium sp. DBP42 | reverse complement strand
CCCCGGGAAAGCCCGCACCACCTGGCGAAACAGGACAATCCACCCACGCCTACACCCGAAAACTACTCCCCAGCAACACAACTCGACATCAGACCAAGCCCACGCCCATTTCCACGCAAAATCCGGGCTAGCCGGAGGTCAGTGCCGCCAGCGTCATCCGGCGCAGCACCGCACGTGAATGTGTCTTGGGGACAGCGGGTCTCACGCTGTACGGGGTTGAGTTCAGCAGGCCGAACGCGGCATGCGCCATCACCCGGGCGTCCTCCTCGGCGAGGTCTGGATCGAGCCGGGTCAGAGCCGTCACCCAGATTTCCACGTACTGCCGCTGGGCGCGGCGCACCTGTCGTCTGGCGGTGTCGGGCAGGTGGGCCAGGTCGCGGTCCTGGATGCGGATCAGGTCGGATTCGCCGAACACGAAGTCGAGGTGGAAGTCCACCAGGTCGTTCAACGTGCCGGCCGGGTGCTCGCCGGCGGCGATCACTTCCTGTGCTCCGGCGAGCAGGCGGGTACTGATCCCGACGAGCAGCTCGACCAGCAGCGCTTCCTTGTTGGGGAAGTGCCGGTAGATGGCGGGCCCGCTGATGCCGACGGCCGCGCCGATGTCTTCCAGCCGCACTGCGAGGTAACCCCGTTCGGCCACAAGCCGTTCGGCGGCGGCGATCAGCTGGCTGCGGCGGTCGGATTTGGCCTTGCTGCGACGGGTGACGGCGCTGTCGGGCATGGCGCCTCCGGAGGGTAGACAACTCAGTTAATGAAAACTAACCTATCACGAGTTAGTTGTCATTAACCGAAATGGGAGCTGCCTTGTCATCGCACCGCGACGAGCATCTGGCGCTGGTCGAGCAGCTGCGCGCCAAGCTCGCCACCGCCGCCCTCGGCGGCCCCGAGCGGGCCCGTCAACGTCACGTCGACCGAGGCAAGTTGCTGCCCCGCGACCGCGTCGACGGCCTGCTGGACCCGGGCAGCCCGTTCCTGGAGATCGCCGCCCTGGCCGCCGACGGGATGTACGACGACGAATGCCCCGGCGCGGGGATGATCGCCGGCATCGGCCGGGTCTCGGGCCGGGAATGCCTGATCATCGCCAACGACGCCACGGTCAAGGGCGGCACCTACTACCCGGTGACGGTGAAGAAGCACCTGCGGGCGCAGGAGATCGCACTGCAGAACAAGCTGCCGTGCATCTACCTCGTCGACTCCGGTGGTGCATTCCTGCCGCGCCAGGACGAGGTGTTCCCCGACCGTGAGCACTTCGGCCGGATCTTCTACAACCAGGCCACCATGAGCGCACAGGGCATCGCGCAGATCGCCGCGGTGCTCGGCTCGTGCACCGCCGGCGGGGCCTACGTGCCAGCGATGAGCGACGAGGCTGTGATCGTGCGCAACCAGGGCACCATCTTCCTCGGCGGCCCGCCACTGGTGAAGGCCGCCACCGGCGAGGTCGTCACCGCCGAGGAACTCGGCGGCGGGGACCTGCACTCCAAGACCTCTGGTGTCACCGACCACCTGGCCCACGACGACCGCGACGCGCTGCGGATCGTGCGCAACATCGTCGCCACCCTGGGTCCGGCCGAAGCGCCGCCGTGGGCGGTGGCGCCGACCGTCGACGCCACCGCCGATCAGGCCGAGCTCTACGACGTGGTGCCGGTCGACGCCCGGGTGCCGTATGACGTGCACGAGGTGATCAGCCGGATCGTCGACGGCGGCGAGTTCAACGAATTCAAGGCCGAGTACGGCACCACCTTGGTCACCGGGTTCGCCCGCATTCATGGCCACCCGGTCGGCATCGTCGCCAACAACGGTGTGCTGTTCGGCGAATCCGCGCTCAAGGGAGCCCATTTCATCGAGCTGTGCGACAAGCGCAAGACACCGCTGCTGTTCCTGCAGAACATCGCCGGGTTCATGGTGGGCCGCGACTACGAGGCCTCGGGCATCGCCAAGCACGGGGCCAAGATGGTCACCGCGGTGGCCTGCGCCCGGGTGCCGAAGCTGACCGTGGTGATCGGCGGCTCCTACGGCGCGGGCAACTACTCGATGTGCGGGCGCGCGTATTCGCCTCGGTTCCTGTGGATGTGGCCCAATGCGCGCATCTCGGTGATGGGCGGTGAGCAGGCCGCGTCGGTGCTGGCCACCGTCCGCGGTGACATGAGCGCCGAGGAAGAAGAACAGTTCAAGGCGCCGATTCGGGCCCAGTACGAGCACCAGGGCAATCCGTACTACTCGACCGCGCGGCTCTGGGACGACGGGGTGATCGATCCTGCTGACACCAGAACTGTTCTAGGACTGGCTCTTTCGGTTGTCGGCCAGGCTCCGCTGGAGCCGGTCTCCTACGGCGTATTCCGGATGTGATGATGACTTCAAGCATGTTCGACACAGTCCTGGTTGCCAACCGCGGCGAAATCGCGGTGCGTGTCATCCGCACCTTGCGGACCATGGGCATCCGGTCGGTGGCGGTCTTCAGTGACGCCGATGCCGGGGCGCGGCACGTCCTGGAGGCTGATTCGGCCGTACACATCGGTCCTGCCGCGGCAAGACAGAGCTACCTGAGCATCGATGCGGTGGTTTCGGCCGCACGGAGTTCCGGTGCGCAGGCCGTACACCCCGGCTACGGATTCCTTTCCGAGAACGCCGAGTTCGCTGCCGCGCTGCAGGCGGCGGGCATCGTGTTCATCGGGCCGCCGGCCGCGGCGATCGCCACGATGGGCGACAAGATCGCCGCCAAGGCCGCGGTGTCGGCGTTCGGCGTCCCTGTCGTGCCCGGGATCTCGCGTCCGGGCCTGACCGATGACGAGTTGATCGCCGGGGCGCCCGAGGTCGGTTTCCCGGTTTTGGTCAAGCCGTCGGCTGGTGGCGGCGGCAAGGGCATGCGGGTGGTCGAGCGGGCCGCCGATCTGCCTGCCGCGTTGACCAGTGCCCGACGTGAAGCCGCCGCCGCATTCGGCGACGACACCCTGTTCCTGGAGCGATTCGTGTTGCGGCCCCGCCACATCGAGGTGCAGGTGCTCGCCGACACCCACGGCAACGTGATCCACCTCGGCGAGCGGGAATGCAGCCTGCAGCGCCGCCACCAGAAGGTCATCGAGGAGGCGCCGTCACCCCTGTTGGACCCGGCCACCCGGGCGCGTATCGGTGCGGCTGCCTGCGATACGGCGCGTAGTGTCGATTACACGGGCGCGGGCACCGTGGAATTCATCGTGTCCGCCGATGCACCCGACGAGTTCTTCTTCATGGAGATGAACACCCGGCTTCAGGTCGAACACCCGGTCACCGAGATGGTCACCGGCGTCGACCTGGTGCAGCAGCAGGTTCTGATCGCGGCCGGCGAGAAGCTCGCGATCGGCCAGGATGACATCGTCATGACCGGCCATGCCGTCGAGGCCCGCGTCTACGCCGAGGATCCCGCCAACGGCTTCCTGCCCACCGGCGGTCCGGTTCTCGGGCTGCGCGAGCCCGGCGGGCCCGGGGTGCGGGTGGACTCCGGGCTTCTCGCGGGCACGGTCGTCGGCAGCGACTACGACCCGATGCTGTCGAAGGTGATTGCTCACGGCGCCGACCGGACCGCGGCATTGCACAAGCTGGATCGCGCGCTGGCCGACACCGCGGTTCTGGGGTTGACCACCAACACCGAGTTCCTGCGTTTCCTGCTGGCCGATCCCGATGTGGCGGCGGGCCGATTGGACACGGGGCTGCTGGACCGTCGCGCACCGGATTTCGCGCCGTCGCCGCTCGGCGACGGTGAGCTGATCGCGGCCGCGGCCTATCAGTGGATCAGCAACTGGGAGCAGGCCGGTGACGATCTGTGGGCCAGGCCGACAGGCTGGCGGGTGGGGGAGCGCGCCCCGGCCGCATTCCGGTTGCGGGCCGGTGACCGCACCGACCACGTCTACCTCACCGGGACCCCAAACCAGGCCACGGCGACCGTCGAGAACGGCGAAACCCACACGGTGAGCGCCTCTTTCGCCGGCGGCCGATTCACCGTGACGCTCGACGGTATGCGCACCGAGTATCTGGTCGCCGCCCAGCTGAGTGGGGGCGTCGGGCAGCTCTGGCTCTGCGGAGCCGGACGCAGCTACCTCGTCGAGGAGGTCCGCGAGGCGCCGGTGCGCCCAGACGACGAGCACAGCGGCGATGCCGAACTCCTCAGCCCGATGCCGGGATCGGTCGTCGCGGTGGGAGTCGAGAACGGTACCGAGGTGGCGGCAGGCACCACGGTGGTCACCGTCGAGGCGATGAAGATGGAGCACGCCCTGACCGCACCCACCGATGGTGTGGCCGAACTACTCGTCGCCGTCGGCGACCAGGTCAAGGTGGGTCAGCTGCTGGCCCGAATCACCGTTGCAACACAGGAGAGCGAGCAATGACGGACTTTCTGTCCACCGGCACCCTGCCGGACCACTACGCGGAGCTGGCCAAGACCGTCCGCGACTTCGCCCAGAGCGTGGTCGCTCCGGTGGCCGCCAAACACGATGAGGAACACTCGTTCCCGTACGAGGTCGTCGCCGGCATGGCCGACATGGGGCTGTTCGGTCTGCCGTTCCCCGAGGAATACGGCGGGATGGGCGGCGACTACTTCGCGCTGTGCCTGGCCCTGGAGGAACTCGGCAAGGTCGACCAGAGCGTGGCCATCACGCTGGAGGCCGGGGTGTCACTGGGCGCGATGCCGGTCTACCGCTTCGGTGACGACGCCCAGAAGCAGGAGTGGTTGCCACTGCTGGCCAGCGGCAAGGCCCTGGGCGCTTTCGGTCTGACCGAAGCCGGCGGCGGCAGCGACGCCGGTGCCACCACGACCACCGCCAAGATGGACGACGGCCACTGGGTAATCAATGGCTCCAAGCAGTTCATCACCAACTCCGGCACCGACATCACCAAGCTCGTCACGGTCACCGCGGTGACCGGCGAGCGCGAAGGCGGCAAGAAAGAGATCTCGTCGATCCTGGTGCCGGTGCCCACCGAAGGGTTCACCGCAGAACCGGCCTACAACAAGGTCGGCTGGAACGCCTCGGACACCCACCCGCTCAGTTTCGACGATGTGCGGGTGCCGGCCGAGAACCTGCTCGGCGAGCGGGGCCGCGGCTACGCCAACTTCCTGCGCATCCTCGACGAGGGCCGGATCGCCATCGCGGCGCTGTCGGTCGGCGTGGCCCAGGGTTGTGTGGACGAATGTGTCAAGTACGCCAAGGAACGTCAGGCCTTCGGCGCAGCCATCGGCACCTACCAGGCCATCGCCTTCAAGATCGCGCGCATGGAGGCGCGTGCGCACACGGCCCGCGCGGCCTACTACGACGCGGCCGCACTGATGCTGTCGGGCAAGCCGTTCAAGAAGGCGGCCTCGGTGGCCAAGCTGGTCTCCAGCGAGGCCGCGATGGACAACGCCCGTGACGCCACCCAGATCTTCGGTGGCTACGGGTTCATGAACGAATACCCGGTGGCGCGTCATTACCGGGACAGCAAGATCCTCGAAATCGGTGAGGGGACAACGGAAGTGCAGCTGATGCTGATCGCGCGGGAGGCGGGCCTGTGACCTCTGAGAAGAAAGTCATCGAGCAGCGCGGCCTTTGGTTCGAGGAGTTCGAGATCGGGGTGCGTTACCTGCACCGGCCCGGGCGCACCATCACCGAAGCCGACAATGTGCTGTTCACCACGCTGACCATGAACACCCAGGCGCTGCACCTGGATGCGGCGTTCTCCGATGCCTTGCCGCCGTTCAACGCGCGGTTGGTGAATTCGATGTTCACGCTGTCGACGCTGGTCGGCCTGTCGGTGGCGCAACTGACCCAGGGCACCATCGTCGGCAACCTCGGATTCTCCGAGATCGCTTTCCCCAAGCCGCTTTTCCACGGTGACACGCTGTACGCGGAAACCGAGATCACCGAGAAGCGGGTGTCCAAGAGTCGGCCTGGGGAGGGCATCGTCACCTTCGCCCACACCGGCCGCAATCAGCACGGCGACATCGTGGCCACGGCGTCGCGCAAGACCATGGTGCGGATGCGTCCGGAGGGGGATTCCTGATGGCACTCCAGGCACCGGGGCCGGGCTGGTTGTTCTGCCCGGCAGACCGTCCCGAGCGGTTCGAAAAGGCCGCGGCGGCAGCAGATGTGGTGATCCTCGACCTCGAGGACGGATGCGCGGCCAAGGACCGGCCGGCCGCCCGCCAGGCCCTGATCGACACCCCGCTGGACCCGGCCCGCACCGTCGTGCGGGTCAACCCGGCCGGCACCGCCGACCACGAATTGGACCTGAAGGCGGTCGCCGCCACCGGCTACACCACGGTGATGCTCGCCAAGACCGAGCATGCCGATCAGGTGCGCGCCCTGACGCCGCTGGATGTCGTGGTGCTGGTCGAGACCCCGCTGGCCGCACTGAACGTGGTGGAGCTGGTGCAGCCCGACAACGCCTTCGCGGTGATGTGGGGAGCCGAGGACCTGTTCGCGGTCACCGGTGGCACCGCCAACCGCTGGCCCGACGGCACGTACCGCGATGTCGCCCTGCATGTGCGGTCGCAGACCCTGTTGGCCGCCAAGGCCTACGGGAAGCTCGCGCTGGATTCGGTGTACCTCGACATCAAAGATCTCGACGGCCTGCGGGCCGAGGCCGATGACGCGGTCGCCGTCGGTTTCGACGCCAAGGTGGCGATCCACCCGACGCAGGTCGCCGTCGTACGGTCGGCCTATGCGCCCACCGAGGAGCAGATCGTCTGGGCGCGGGCCGTGCTCGACCGGGTGGCGACGGAACGAGGGGTCTTCCAGCACGACGGACTGATGGTCGACGCTCCGGTGCTGCGACGGGCCGAGCGGATCGTCGCGCTGGCTCCGTAGATCCTGCTCGCGTGTAGCCGACACGCGTCCGATCCGTGACCCACGATGAACCCGGTCGCCTCGGTTCGAAGCGCATAATGGCGATATGCCCCAGTGCTGCGACGGGCCGAGCGGATCGTCTGACTAGCGCCATATCCAGGCATTAGCCGGAGGCCTCTCACCAGGGGTTTTGCTCGTACTGCCGTTGCGCTGAGCACCTCATGGACTGGCGGCGCAACATGCCGCCACCCGAGAAGGAGGCGGTATGGCTGGGTTATCTGCAGAGCCGGCCCCGGTGCGTTCGAGGGTCGATCTGGATCCGGTGCGATTGGTCGACGCCGACGGGTCGCCCACCGACGAGACGCGATACAGCCGCGATCTGCCGCCCGAAACGCTGGGATGGCTCTACGAATCGATGGTCGTCACCCGCGATCTGGACGCCGAGTTCGTGAATCTGCAGCGCCAGGGTGAGCTGGCGCTCTATGCCTCGTGCCGCGGCCAGGAGGCGGCCCAGATCGGCGCTACCGCCTGCCTCCGCAAGACCGACTGGTTGTTCCCGCAGTACCGCGAGATCGGGGCGTTCCTGCTGCGCGGGATCACCCCGGGCCAGATGGGTGCGGTGTGGCGGGGTCAATGGCACGGCGGTCGCGAGTTCACCAGCCGCTGCGTCGCCCCGATTGCGATTCCCATCGGCACCCACGGGCTGCATGCAGTCGGGGCCGCGATGGCCGCACAGCGGCTCGGCGAGGATTCGGTGACCGTCGCGTTTCTCGGCGACGGCGCCACCAGTGAGGGCGACGTGCACGAAGCGCTGAACTTCGCCTCGGTGTTCGGCGTGCCGTGCGTGTTCTTCGTGCAGAACAACCAGTGGGCGATCTCGGTGCCGGTCAGCAGGCAGCAGGCCGGGCCGTCGATCGCACACCGGGCCATCGGGTATGGCATGCCGGGGATCCGCGTCGACGGCAACGATGTCCTGGCCTGCTACGCGGTCATGGTCGAGGCCGCCGAACGCGCCCGCTCCGGCGCCGGCCCCACGCTCATCGAGGCCGTCACCTACCGGATGGGGCCGCACACCACCTCCGACGACCCCACCCGCTATCGGTCTGCCGACGAGGTAGACGAGTGGCGTTCCCGCGACCCGATCGCGCGGTATCGGACCTATCTGCACAACGCCGGCCTGCTCGATGAACGACTGGAGCAACGGGTCGAAGCGCGTTCTCGGCGGCTGTGCGCCCAGGTACGAGAGGCGCTGGTAGGGGCGGCGGATCCGGATCCGGCCGAACTGTTCGACACCGTATATGCCGAGATCACCCCGGATTTGGTACGCCAACGCGAGGCGTTGTCGGCCGAACTGGCGAAGGAGGCGTGAGGTTCATGACCCAGATCATCGATCGTCCTGCCGCTCAAGGTGATTCGCCAGACCCATGGGAACCGATACTGGCTCCGGTCACCACACCTGTGTCGCCGGGTTCGGTACCGGTGGCCGCCGAACTGACCATGGTGGCGGCCATCAACCGGGCGCTACACGACGCGATGGCCGTCGACGACAGCGTACTGGTGTTCGGTGAGGACGTCGCCACCCTCGGCGGGGTCTTCCGGGTTACCGACGGACTGTCCGAGACCTTCGGCTCGGAAAGATGTTTCGACACCCCGCTGGCCGAATCGGCCATCATCGGGGTGGCCGTCGGCCTGGCGATCCGCGGATTCACCCCGGTGCCGGAGATCCAGTTCGACGGGTTCAGCTATCCGGCCTTCGACCAGATCGTCAGTCACCTGGCCAAGTACCGGATGCGCACCCACGGCGACATCAACATGGGTGTAACGGTGCGAATCCCGTCGTTCGGCGGTATCGGTGCGGTCGAACACCATTCGGAGTCCACCGAGTCGTACTGGCTGCACACCGCGGGACTGAAGGTGGTCGTACCATCGACCCCGTCCGATGCGTACTGGCTGCTGCGGTATTCGATCAGCAGCGCCGACCCGGTGATATTCCTGGAGCCCAAGCGACGTTACTGGACTCGTGAACTCGTCGACACCACGGCGCCGGCGCCACCGCTCGGCCGGGCGGCGCTGCGGCGGAAAGGAACCGACCTCACGCTCATCACCTATGGAGGCCTGGTGGCCACGGCGCTCAACGCCTCGGATCTGGCGGCCGAGCAGGGCTGGAGCCTCGAGGTCGTCGATCTGCGCTCACTCAACCCGCTCGATTTCGACACGGTTGCGGCGTCGGTGCGGCGGACGGGCCGAGCCGTCGTGATGCACGAGGGGCCTAAAACCCTGGGCTTCGGCGCCGAACTGGCGGCCCGGATCTCCGAGGAATGCTTCTACGACCTTGAGGCACCGGTATTGCGTGCCACTGGCTTCGACACTCCCTATCCACCGGCTCGGTTGGAGAAGGTGTGGCTGCCCGGCGTCGATCGCGTGCTGGACTGCGTCGAGCGTGCGATGGTGCAGCCGTGAACCGGGAATTCCTGGTCCCCGACCTCGGTGAGGGCCTGGCGGACGCCACCATCACCAGCTGGAGCGTTGCGGTGGGCGACAGCGTCGAGCTCAATCAGACGCTGTGCACGGTAGAGACCAACAAGGCCGAGGTGGAGATCCCGAGTCCGTTCGCCGGCCAGGTGCTCGAGCTCGGCGGCAAGGCGGGGGATACCTTGACCGTAGGGTCACTGCTGGTCCGGATCGACACCAGCGAGCCGGCCGCGAAACCGACTGAGACGGTGAAAAATGGTGCAGTCCATGGCAAGTCGGTGCTGGTCGGATATGGCACGGACGACACCATGGATGCCAGCAGGCGGGCGGCGACCGAGGGGCCGCGGGCCCGGGCCAAACCTCCGGTGCGGAAGCTGGCCGCCGACCTGCACATCGACCTTCAGCAGGTGGCGCCCGGATCAGGACCCGAGGGCATCGTCACACGTGACGATGTCCTGGCCGCCGCGGGCAGCCCGGACATCATCGACGTCACTGGTGTCCACGCCGCGATGGCGCGACGGATGTCGTTGTCGCGTAAGGAAATACCTGATGCCCATGCCAGGGTGGAGGTGGACTGCTCGGCACTGTTGCAGTTGTGTGAGCGCATCAAGGCCGCGGACGCCGGACTTCCTGCCACGCCGTTCGTTTTGACGCTGCGGATGCTGGTTCTGGCGCTCGGCCGGCATCCGATGTTGAATTCCACGTGGCTCGAGACCACCGAAGGCCCTCAGATTCACCGACACCCGGCCGTACATCTGGGCTTCGGTGTGGCCGCGCCGCGAGGGCTTTTGGTCCCGGTGATCCGCGACGCACACTCGAAGACCACCCGCGCATTGGCCGCAGAGGTGGCCAGGCTGATCGACCAGGCGAGAGCCGGCACGCTCGGCCCGGCTGAGCTGAGTGGCTCGACTTTCACTGTGTCGAACTTCGGCGCGCTCGGTGTGGACGACGGTGTGCCGGTGATCAACTACCCGGAGGCCGCCATTGTGGGTATGGGCTCGATGAAGCCGCGGCCGGTCGTGGTCGACGGGACGGTGGCGGCCCGGCCGACCATGTCATTGACGTGTGCGTTCGACCATCGCGTCGTCGACGGTGCGATGGCTGCCGCGTTCCTGCGTGACCTGCGATCGCTGGTCGAGGCGCCCGAACTGGCTGTGCTCGACCTTTAGCGCACAGCCGGCTATTTGCGTTTGGCGGCAGCCAAACGCTCGGCGAATTCCGGGGATTCGATGGAGCGGGCCTGCGGGCCGAGTTCGATGTCGACGGCGGCCCCATGCTGGGCGATGTCGACCGTCCCCGGATGGGCGGTGGCCCGCATCGAGGCCTTGGTGGCGATGACCACGTCGCGTGGCGCGCCGGCCGGTCCCGCGGCGAGCATACGAGCGGCGCCCACCGGATCTTCGGCGATCGACAGGGCCAACCCGTGACGCACCGCGGACTCAGCGTCGAAACGCATGCCGAACAACAGGGCCGCCCGCGCCACCTGTGGGCCGACGCCTCTCTGCAACATCCACGTCGCACCGCCGCCGGGATGAATGCCCAGCTTCTGGAACCGCGGGTCGAACAGTGCATTCGGGCCGGCGATGCGGATGTCGGCGGCCAGCGCCAGGTTCAGGCCCGCGCCTACGGCGGCGCCGTTGACCGCAGCGATCGTCGGCAGCGTGCAGTCGGCGACCGCGAGGAACCCGTCGTAGATCTTGCGCAGTCCGTCCTCGGTGGCCTCGCCGAGCGCGGTGAGGTCGGCACCGGCGCAGAACGCCTTGCCGGCACCGGTGACGATCACCGCGTGCACATCGGGGTTGGCCTCGGCGGCCTCGACCGCGGCACGGAGGGCCGCCGACATCTCGAACGTCACCGCATTGCGGCGTTCGGGATCGTTGACGGTGATGACTGCGATGTGATCGTCGACGCTGACCAACACTGAATCTGCCACCAGGTCACCCTAGCTGTTTCGGCATCCCGCCCATGGGTGTCACGCCGGAGTGGCCGCCGAGCGCGGGCGCCACTTTGGCGTGACACTCGAGGGTGTGGCGGAAGTGGGCGCAGGCGCTGTCTCGGGGCTGGGCTTCAGGAATTCGAGCCCTCGTCCGGGCACTGCACGTCCACATACACCGTCACCGAGGATTTCGGCAGGGGCGGGACTCCACGGTTGGGGTTGTGGATCGAATTGACCCGACAGCGGTCCAGCGACAATGTGCTGGTTCCGCCGACCCAGTTGATCGCCACATTGTAGCCCTCGGAGCTCAGCGCTGAGATGGTCTGATCGGCCGGCTGTCCGCTGCCCGCGGTCGGCTCCGCAATGGCCAACGGTGCGCATCCGATGGCGATGGCCGACATGGTCATGACAAATCCGGTGAGCTTTGGATATCGCATGTACGCCGGCATCCCGACCCTCCTGGCGGTCGGATCTCATGCTGTCGCACTCACGGAAAGCGCCGCCCGCCATCCGTCAGTGTATTCCAGGTGGACATCAAGTGAACGGAAAGTTACCAGAGTCTGTCTGGCTGATGCGGAGGGCAGAAAAAATCGGGCAGCGTCCGGGGTGGACGCTGCCCGACGGGCTCGGTGTTACGGAGCGGGGGGTGCGGGGACGGGAGGTAACGGAGCTCCCGGCGCCGGCGACGCTGCTGCCGGATCCGGGAGATTCTCACCGAGGCCCTGCGGAATATTCGTTCCCGGCGGTGGCACGGTTCCCGGAAGTGGTTCGCCGAGTTGCTCTTTGGGTACCTGGCCCAGCAGCGAGCCGCGCAGGCTTCCATTGCGGTACAACGTGTGCATCTGTCGCATCCAGTCGAGCCCGGAGATATCCGCGTTCTCCTGGCCCGGTGCGACGCCGACGACGGTGCCCTCACCGGGCGCCGACGGTTTCTCGTTCTGCGGGAAGAAGTTTCCGTTGTTGAACGCCCTGAGGTTGGGTGCCTCCGTCGGTGGTGGCACACCCGGCGCGGACGGATTTTCGTACTGCCCGAGCAGGGCGCCGGGACTCATGTCGACCCCGTTCGGGACGCCGAGCCTGCCCGGAGCGGTCTCGGTGCCGGTCTGTCCCAGAACCGACAGCCCGCCGGGACCGAGGGGTGCGCCCACCAGCGGCACCTCTGGCCCGGGTGGCGGTGGCGGCTCCGGTGCCGGTGCGGCGACCGCGGGTGCACCCGGAACCTCTGGCGGTGCCGGATCGGCGGCGGCGGTTGCCGAGCAGGCAACCGCCGCGCCGATCACGAGCAGCCCGGCGGCGGCGAGTGTGGCCATCGCATTCCTGCCTGCGAATGGACTGTCCGAGTTCTCGCTCATACCTTCGTGTTTCGCTGTCAAAGCCAGTCCGTCAGACTGCCTTGGTGACGCCATAGTAGGCCACCACATCGTCGGTGTCGGTGGTGGAGCTGGTCAGCGTCGCATAGGACCGCAGGAAGGACTGGCCGACGCAGCCGTCGATCTTGATGTGAACATCCTTCACGGTGACGCGCACGGGCGCGGCCTTGAACGACTTCTTGTTCACCGAGACATTGGTGACGGTTCCGGGCTTTGCGTGGATCTCGATGGTGCCCGAGATCGGCATGCTCACCCCGGTGGGGATGATGCCGGCCAGGGTCGAGCCCGAGGTGCTCAGACCGATCGACCCGATCAGGCGGACCTGTCCCAGCTCGATGCCGCAACCGATCTGGTAGCCGGTATCCAATGTGCCACCGGTCAGTGACGTGGCTCCGCTGCCGGTGACGGTGCCGGTGAAGGTGGCTCCCACCATGTACTCGCGTGACGAGGCAGCGGTGGTCAGAGGTGCCACCGGCAGCTGGCTCTCGTCTTTCGCCGAGACGGTGAGCGTCCAGCCGTCCGGGGTGGTGACGACGCCCGGCTCGGCGGATGCGACGAGTCCGTTGTCCGGTGGGGGGCCGGCATCGACAGGTTGTGCGGCCGGTTCCACCGGTGGCGGTGGTGGATCCGCCGACGCGAGGGGCGGCAACGCAACCGGGGCGAGCAGGCAGGCAGCAGCCAAGATGGCGAAACGATTCAACATGCGGGAACTTGTGCCTCTCGTGGGGTTCGAATCCGAGGGATCGGCGTGGTGATCAGTGCGGATCATGGTCGGTGTGTTTTCGGGGGAGGGTCAGACGACCTTGGTGACACCGAGGTAGGTGATGACGTCATCGGTGTTGTCGGTTGAGCTGGTCAGCGTCGCGTAGGTGCGGATGAACGACTGGCCGGCGCACTGATCGAACTTGATGCGGACACCCGTGATAGTGACGCGGGTGCCGGTGCCCTTGAACGACTTCTTGTCGATCGGAACGATGGTGACGGTGCCCGGCTTCAGGTACACCTTGCCCTGCAAGCTGATTCCGGTGCCGAGGCTGGCGTCGCCGGCGGAGCCGGTGAACGGAATCTTGATGCCCGGCGAGAAGCTGAGGCCGGGGTTTATCTCGGTTTCGTCGCTGACGATGCCGCAGCCGATCTGGGCGCCGGCCTCCAGTGTGCCGCCGGTGAGCTTGGTCTTGCCGCCGCCCGAGACTTTCCCGGTGAAGGTGCCGCCGACAAGGTATTCCCGGGATGACACCGCGGTGGTCAGCGGCGCGACCGGCAGCAGGGTCTCGTTGGAGCCTGCCACTGTCACGTGCCAGCCATCCGGGGTGTCCAAGACGCCGGGAGGAGAAGACGGCACCGCGCCGGTATCCGGTGGGGGCGGTGCCGGCGCGGCGGCCGCTGCAGCTGCGGCCGGGTCCGGCGGCGGATCTGCGGATGCAAGGGGCGCAATCGCTACGGGGGCCAACATGCAGACTGCAGCCAGGGGGGCAAAACGACTGAACATGCGTGAACTTGCGCCTCTCGTGGGACTGGCCCCTGTCGTCCTGCGACACGTCGTGGTCGCCAGAACCCAACGGGGCCAAGGAATCTGTCGCGACGAATCATGAACCTATTGCGTTTCGGTTCGGTGAACAATGCCCCAACAGTCGCCGCCGCATTCCCGTCCGGCTGAGGGTTCCTCAGCTGTGAAGTTTCTGGGAAATCCCCTGTGCTGCAGCGTATTCCGCAATTGAGGAAAGCGGGGCGCCAGCGGCACGCGATGGACGACGTGTGGAGGGGGCAGATTGGCAGGCTGTTCACTTTCTGGACATGTGAACCCTCAACGGTGTGGTGACTCGGAGGTACGGCGAAAGCGCCGGAACTGCCACCGACTGAAGGAGGAATCGTTGAGGTCGTTTCAGGTGTACCAGCGAGGGCTGGTATCGCTGATCGTTGCCTTCAGCATCGGTTTCGCTGCCACGCCGATGGCTGTCGCCGAACCTGGTGATGAGGCCGGTGCTCCCGGCCCCGTGCTGCCCGAGTTGCCCCCGGTGCCGGCCGCCGGTCCGGTACCGGTGCCGGTCGCCGGCACCGATGACCCCGGTGTACCTGCGGTTACGGCCTGCTCGACGTTCGCCGACGCGCTCGATTCGGCGTCGACGTTCTACGGCGACTTCGCTGATTCGATCGAGGGTGTGGAGCGGCCCGACTACCGGGATCCGACCATCAGCACGACGAACACGAGCGGTCGGACCGCGCTGCGCGAAGCGGCCGCGTCGGCACTGAACGCTGCCGGCACGCCGGGACTGCCGCCCGATATCGCAAACCCCATGCGGGCATGGTCCTTCGGCGCCACCAAGCTGCTCTTGAAGATGGGGCTGCGCAGCGGCGGTCAGTCGCTCAATGACACCGCCACCCAACTCAACAACGATGCCACCAATGCGCAGATGGCTTGCGCCGCAGCGGGAACCCACGCCTGATGCGCGTGGTCACACCGTGCTGTAAGCAGAGGAATACCGTGCTCGGCGTTGTGTTTTCGTTGATCATGCTCGTGCTGCCGGCCACCAGCTGTGCCGACAACGGCGACAAGGCTCAGGGGCCGCCGGAAGAAGTGCCCAAGTCGGCCCTCGAGAGGCTGCTGCTCACCACCGATCAGGTCAACGCCATGATGACGACCGTTGGGATGGTGGCACATCCGCCGGTCACCGAGATGAACGACCATCGCAACCTGCTGCCCAATCTGAATTGTCTGGGCGCGTGGCAGGTGAACGAGTCCGCCATCTACGGCGACCGTTGGACCGCCATGCGCCAGGTGCTGCTACGCGGTCCCGACAGGGACAACTGGGACAACCTGCTGGTGCAGTCGGTGGTGATCTTCCCTTCGACACAAGAAGCCGCCGACTTTCTCGATCAGTCGGCCGATCGCTGGTCGAAGTGCACCAACCACAATGTGAACATCACGCTCAACGGGCAGCCGCTGCCCAGGTGGCGCAGCGGCGATCTGATCGAGACGGATTCGGAGCTCACCTTGCCGTTCACCCGTATTGACGGGGACCAGACCCGCGCCTGCCAGCGTGCGCTGGCGGTGGCCGCCAACCTTGTGATGGATATCCAAGCGTGTAAGCCGGGAGGGTCCTCGGTGACCCAGGCCGCTGAGGTGGTGGACAAGATCAAGGCCGCGATGGCGCGCTGACCGGTACCCGCCGCGCTGCGGCGGGTAGTCTGAGGCGCGCAGCTGGTTTGTCGGTACCGGGGTGTTTGCGGAGCCGACATCGAACGCCGCAGGCTGGTTGAGATGTGGCGTGAGAGGGAACCCGGTGAGAATCCGGGACTGTCCCGCAGCGGTATGCAGGAACGACCGCCGTCATCAGCACTGGCACGCAGGGAACTGCGGCCGGGAAGCGACGGCCAGTAGGGGCGCGGTTTTCCGTGCGTGCCTGTGAGTCCGAAGACCTGCCAGCCGTACCGGGCGCGCCGCGTCCGGTGGTTCATCGCCTCGCGGAATGGGCAGTGGCCGAAAGTAGTTCGCTCGTGGCGGGTGGCTGCGTTCGGTTCGGTGTCTCCTGGCGGTGGCCATCCCCGTATGTTGAAGGACGTCGTCATGAGCACAACCGCAGCACCCTTCGCCGCCACCATCCTCGGGTCGCCCCGAATCGGGCCGAACCGCGAACTCAAGCGCGCAGTCGAGAAGTACTGGGCCGGCCGCATCGATCGCGACGAACTCGAATCCGTGGCCGCCGGCCTGCGTCGCGACACGTGGGCGTCAATGGTCGCAGCCGGGCTGGACTCGGTCCCGGTCAACACCTTCTCGTACTACGACCAGATGCTCGACACCGCAGTTCTTGTCGGCGCACTGCCGCCCAGGGTGGCCGATGTGCCCGACGACTTGGACCGCTATTTTGCCGCGGCGCGAGGCAACGATGACATCGCGCCGCTGGAGATGACCAAGTGGTTCGACACGAACTACCACTACATCGTGCCGGAGATCGGGCCAGAGGCCACCTTTACCCTCAACCCGGACAAGGTGTTGGGGGAGTTGGAAGAGGCACGTGCACAGGGGATTACGGCGCGACCGGTGGTTGTCGGCCCCATCACCTTTCTGACGCTGTCGAAGGCCGTCGACGGTGCGGACGCGCCACTGGCTCGCCTCGATGATCTCATCGATGTCTATTCCGAACTGCTGGGATTGCTGGCAGATAGGGGAATCGAGTGGGTCCAGCTCGACGAGCCGGTGTTGGTGACCGACATCGTCGACAATGCGGCCGAACTCGCCGAGCGGACCTACAACCGTCTCGGTGGACTGGCCAAGAGACCTTCCGTCTTCGTCGCAACCTACTTCGGAGAGCTGAGCGATGCGCTGCCCGCGCTGGCGCGCACGCCGGTCGAGGCCATCGGCGTCGATCTGGTTGCGGGAACTGGTGCTGCCCTGGGCGCAGTGCCGGAGCTCGCGGACAAGCTCCTGGTGGCGGGTGTGGTCGACGGGCGCAACATCTGGCGCACCGACCTGGAGGCCGCTCTGGGCACCTTGTCCGCGCTGCGGGAAGCGGCCGCGGCGATCGTCGTTTCTACGTCGTGCTCGACACTGCATGTGCCCTACGCCCTCGATGCCGAGGACGACCTCGACCCGGCGCTGCGCAGCTGGCTGGCCTTCGGTTTCGAGAAGGTCACTGAAGTGGTGGCGCTGGCACGTGGTCTCAAGGACGGACGCGACGCCATCTCGGCGGAGATCGCTGCGTCCCATGCGGCCATCGAGTCGCGCAAATCCGATCCGCGACTGAACAACAGCCGAGTCCGGGAACGGATCTCGGCGATCGTCGCCTCGGGCGCCAAGCGTGGATCGGCCGATCAGCGTCGCGCTGCACAGCAGGACCGGCTGAAGCTGCCTGCTCTGCCCACCACCACGATCGGGTCATACCCGCAAACCTCGGCCATTCGCATCGCCCGTGCCGACCTCAGGTCGGGCAAGATCGCCGCCGCGGAGTACGAGCGCAGGATGAAGGCCGAGATCGCCGAGGTGATCAAGCTGCAGGAGCAGCTGGGCCTGGACGTGCTGGTGCACGGTGAACCCGAGCGCAACGACATGGTGCAGTACTTCGCCGAGCAGCTCGACGGGTTCTTCGCCACACAGAACGGCTGGGTGCAGTCCTATGGCAGCCGCTGCGTGCGACCGCCGATCCTCTACGGGGACGTGACGCGGCCGAAGCCGATGACGGTGGAGTGGATCACGTACGCGCAGTCACTCACCGACAAGCCCGTCAAGGGCATGCTCACCGGTCCTGTCACCATCCTGGCCTGGTCGTTCGTCCGCGATGATCAGCCGTTGGCGGATACGGCTGCGCAGGTGGCACTGGCGATTCGGGACGAGACCGTCGATCTGCAGTCTGCCGGCATCGCGATCATCCAGGTCGACGAGCCGGCTCTGCGCGAGCTGCTGCCGTTGCGCTCGAAAGACAAAGCGGCATACCTGAACTGGGCGGTGGACGCATTCCGGTTGTCCACCTCCGGAGTGGAGGATTCGACACAGATCCACACCCATCTCTGTTATTCGGAGTTCGGCGAGGTGATCGGCGCGATCGCGGATCTCGATGCCGACGTCACCTCGATCGAAGCGGCTAGGTCGCACATGGAAGTGCTCGGCGATCTGAACGCTGTGGGGTTCTCCAACAGCGTCGGCCCGGGTGTGTACGACATCCACTCGCCGAGGGTCCCCGGAGTCGAAGAGATCGCCACATCGTTGCGGGAGGCACTCGATGCGGTTCCGGCCGAACGACTCTGGGTCAACCCGGATTGCGGCTTGAAGACCCGTACCACCGACGAGGTGACCGAGTCGCTCAAACACCTGGTCGCCGCGGCCGCCGAGGTTCGCGGGCGATAGCGGTCAGCTCGTGGCGGCCTGAGCATCCAGCCAGGCCGCCAACGAGCGCCCGGCCTCCAGGACGTGGCGTTCGGCGATGGCCCGGGCAGCCTCGGCGTTCTTGGCCTCCAAAGCATCCAGCAGCTGCTCATGTTCGTCGAGCGAGTGCTCCTCATGCTCGGGAAACACGGTCAGGAAGTTGGACGGCACCACCCGCGCGGCCTGCCTGATCTGGGTCAGCAACCGGGGGGAGTGCGCGGCCCGGTGGATCTCCTGATGGAACAGCCAGTTGGCCTCGCCGATGCTGTCCTCGCCTGACCGCTGCGCGACATCGGCTGCGAGTTCGCGTAGCCGGCCGAGTTCGTCGGCGGTGATCCGCTCGGCAGCCCAGGCGGCGGCCTGGCCGGTGAGGACGCCGAGGATGGTGAAGCTGTCGGTGACGTCGTCCGAGTTGACGCCGATGACGGTGATCCCGCTGCGGGGAGCGACCCGCACCAGCCCTTCGAACGAGAGTTCCAGGAGAGCTTCGCGGACCGGCGTGCGACTGGTCGCGAACTCTTCGGTGATGGCGTCCAGGTCGATGCGGCTTCCCGGGGCCAAAGTGCCGGTGATGATGCGGTCGCGCAGTTCGCGCGCCGCGCGTTCGCGCACGGTGCCCGCGATGTCCAACGGCGACGTCATCCGTGCAGCGTACCTGTATGACGTACGGTATCCTTGATATCTAATATATCAGATGTTAGATTCCAATCATGCGTACCGATCAGATGTCTCTCGTGGCGTTCATGCAGGCAGGAAGCACTTCGGTGTACGCCGGCTCGTGGCGCCACCCCGCGACCGAACACAGCTACCTCGACGCGTCGTACTACGCGAAGATCGGCCGCCAGCTCGAGGAGGGTTGCTTCGACCTGATGTTCTTCGATGACCGGCTGGCCATGCCTGGGATCTACGGGGGTTCGGTGGCGGAGGCCGTGCGTTACGGGGCCCGCCCGGTCAAGCTCGACCTGAGCGTCATCCTCGGAGTGCTGGCGCAGACCACCTCGCACATCGGCCTCGGCGCCACGTACTCGACCACCTACTACGCGCCGTTCCATGTGGCCCGAACCTTCGCGACCCTGGATCACCTTTCCCGCGGCCGCGCGGCCTGGAACGTGGTCACTTCGGTCAACGACAGCGAGGCGCAGAATTTCGGCCTGGACACCCACCTTGGACATGACGAGCGCTACAACCGCGCCGATGAGTTTCTCGACGTGGTCGCCGGCCTCTGGGACACCTGGGAGGACGACGCGATTCAGCACAATCGAGCTTCCGGGCAGTACGCCGACCCCAGCAAGGTTCATGAGCTCGGCCATGTCGGTCAATACTTCTCGTCGCGTGGCCCGCTGACCGTGCCGCGCACGCCGCAGGGCCGACCCGTCATTCTCCAGGCCGGATCGTCGGGGCGTGGCCGTGAATTCGCCTCGCGTTGGGCTGATCTCATCTTCACCGGTGATCCCGGCATCGATGTGGCACGGTCGCACTATCTGGATCAGAAGGCGCGCATCGCCGATGCCGGCCGCGATCCGGCTTCGGTGCGGATCTGCCCGATGGCCTATGCCGTGGTGGGGGAGAGCGAGTCTCATGCCAAAGAACGCGAAGACATGTTCCTCAACGATCTGGTGGACCCGATGGCCTCCCTGACCCTGCTCTCGGAGCTGATGAACTACGACTTCGCTCAGCACGACCTCGACGATCCGGTCACCGATGAGCTCATCGCCTCGGTTTCGGGAATCCGGGGACTGGTGCAGAACCTGCGCAGCCATATCGGTGGGGACACGGTGACAGTGCGCGACCTGGCGGGGCACCGTGCCACTCTGCTGCAAGGCCCCCGCTTCGTCGGTACCGGCAGGCAGGTGGCCGACCAGATGGAGGAGTGGTTCACCAGCGGTGCCTGTGACGGATTTGTCATGGCTGCAACGCATTCCCCGGGGGCCTACGAGGACTTCGTGCGGATGGTGGTGCCTGAGTTGCAGCACCGTGGTTTGTTCCGTACCTCCTACACCGGAACCACTTTGCGCGATCATCTCGGGCTGGACCGCCCGGCTCCCAGCTTCGCCAGTTCGGCCTCGTAGATGGTCGGCATGCTCAGCGGCATCCGGGTGCTCGACCTGGCCACGCTGGCCGCAGCGCCCTTGGCCGCCACCTATCTCGGTGAGTTCGGCGCCGATGTCATCAAGGTCGAGCAGCCTGGTCAGGGGGATCCCATCCGAACCTGGGGCAACCAGCGCGACGGCGTCGGGCTGATGTGGAAGTCGGTGTCCCGCAACAAGAAATCCGTCACCGCGAACCTGCGGGTGGCCGAAGGGCAGGGCCTGGTTCGGCGGCTGGTCGAGAAGTCGGATGTCGTGATCGTCAACACCAGGCCGCAGACGCTGGCCAAATGGGGCTTGGACTACGAGTCGTTGCGTACCCTCAACGACCGCATCGTGATGCTGCACATCACCGGTTACGGGCTGACCGGACCCAAGAGTGCGCGGCCAGGGTTCGGGACGCTGGGTGAGGCGATGAGCGGGTTCGCCCACGTGACAGGCGAAGCCGACGGGCCGCCGACCCTGCCACCGTTCATGCTGGCCGATGGGGTGGCCTCTCTCAACGCCGCCTATGCCGTGATGATGGCGCTCTATCACCGCGACGTGCACGGGGCCGGCGGGCAGTTGATCGACATCAATCTGATCGACCCGTTGGCGCGATTACTGGAACAGAACCTGCTGGGGTATGACCAGCTGGGTATCGTTGCGCGCCGGGCCGGCAATCGCTGGGACATCTCAGCTCCCCGCAACACCTATCAAACCTCCGACGGACGCTGGCTGGCGATGTCCGGCAGCTCACCGGCGTTGGCGCTGAGGGTGTTTCGGGCCATTGGACGCGACGATCTGGTGTCCGATGCCGATTTCTCCGATCCGCAACGCCGGCTGGCGCGTGCGGCCGAGGTCGATGCGGTGGTGGCGGAATGGGTTGCCGCGCACACCTTGTCGGAGGCGATGGCGGTGCTCGATGCCGCCGAGGTGGCCGCGGCACCTGTCTACGACATCACTCAACTGGTGGACGACGAACAACTGCGCCACCGCGAAGTGTTCGTCTCGGTGTCCGACAGCGAGCTCGGCGCGATGACGGTGCAGGCACCGGTCCCGCGGTTCTCGGGCGACGCCGGGAAGTTGGACTCGCTGGGCCCCCGCCTCGGTGAACACAACGCCGAGGTCTACCACCAGCTGCTTGGCCTCACAGCTGAGGAAATCGATGATCTGCGCGCCAGTGGCGTGCTGTAACACTCAGTGATGCAAAGGAATACAAATACGATGACAAACCTCGTTCGCCGCTCTGAGCTCGCCCTCCCCGCCTGCAACGACCACATGTTCGTCAAGGGAGTCACCTGCGGTGCCGACCTGGTGTTCCTCGACCTCGAGGACGCCACCCCGGTAGGGCTCAAGGTGGAATCCCGTGCCAAGGCCATTCGGGCGCTGACCGAACTCGACTGGGGACGGACTGCGCGGGCAGTCCGGATCAACGGTCTCGACACGCCGTGGTGCCACGACGACATCATCGACGTCGTCACCCACGCTGGTTCCCGACTCGACACCGTCGTGATCCCCAAAGCGCGCACCGCCAAAGATGTCTGGTGGGTCGACGTGCTGCTTACCCAGCTGGAAGAAAAACTCGGACTCGACCGCAAGATTCGGCTGGAGGTGCTGATCGAGGAGGTCGAGGGGCTGGCCAACGCCGAGGAGATCGTGCGGGCAAGTCCGCGCTTGGACGCGGTGATCTTCGGCGTCGGAGACTTCTCGTTGTCCCAGGGGGCGCGGGTGGACACCAACTTCGTGCCGATGGGTGAGTATCCGGGTGACTTCTGGGCATACGCCCGCAACAAGATCATGGTCGCGGCGCGGATCGCCGGCATCGACGCCATCGACTCGCCCTACCCGGACTACGCGGATGTCGCGGGCTACGAGGCAGAAGCGCGCCGATCATCGCTGTACGGGTATACCGGCAAATGGGCCATCCATCCCAGTCAGGTCCCGATTGCCAATGAGGTCTTCGCGCCTACCGCCGAGGAGATCGCGCTTGCACAACGCAACGTCGCGGCGTACCGGGAGGCCGAGGCGGCGGGCCGCGGCGCTGTCGGCGTCGAGGGGGTACTCGTCGACGCCGCACACGTGAAGAAAGCCGAAGAGGTGTTGGCGCGGGCCGCGCTGATCGGTGTCGGCTAAGGCGGCTGTGGTTCCTGGGCGTCAGCCGAAGTCGACGACGTTGGTCGGTGCGCGGAAACGTTGTAGCGAAGGCGACCGATACACGAGTGCGGCTACACGCGACAAGACCCGGCCCCTGCCCGTCGGCATGTCAAGTTCGTGCACCGCGAGAACCCCTGGAATAGCGCGCAACTCGTCGTAGCGGTCGGCAGTGAACGAAAACGGCATCGGCGGTGCGGTGTAGTGCCTGCTGAGCCGGATGCCGCGGCGTTGCGAGTACCAGCTCAGAATGCGCGGGACGCTGTCGAAGATCAGCTGCCCGCCGGGGAACCTGGCGGCGCAGGCGGCAATGAGGTCCAACACCGCGTCGTGCTCCAGATACTGAAACAGACCCTCGGCGGTGATCAGCACACCGTTGGTGGCATCTACCTCATCCATCCACGAGTGATCCAGTGCCGACTGCGCCAGGTGGCGCAGTCGGCCCGAGGTCGGAAGCAACTGCTCGCGAATCTGTACGACAGGCTCCAGATCAACTGAAAGCCAGTTGATCTCGCCGTTGTCAAGGCGCCAGAAGCTGGTCTGCAATCCCTCGGCCAGGGCGACCACGCTGGCCCGCGGCTGCATCTGCAGATAGCGGCCGGTGGCATTGTCGAACGCGACGGCCCGCAGGGCGGTGGCCTGGTGGGTCCGGCCGAAACGGCGGTAGTCGTAGCCGAGGCTGTCGCGCAACGTGACCGCCAGCGGGTCCTCGATGATTCCGTCGGGCCGGGCCGCCTCGGTGGCTCTCTGGTGCAGAGTCAACAGCGCGGTTTCGGATATCGCGGTCAGATGACGGGCGTCGACGACTGGCATGGCACGACCGTACCTGTCGTCCGATTTCCGCCGCACCCGCACGCCGGAACCGAGATTCGTTGCCCCGGTTCAGACATCATCTTGGCCACGCCGGGAACTTTCTGGCGGCCGTGACCGACCAGCACTAAGACAGGGCGACGTATGCCCGGGGGCGTGGCGCCCGTCGATGCTCATGCGAGGAGGTGATGATGTGACTGTCCCGTACTGGCTGGCGGTACCCCCAGAGGTGCATTCCGCGCAGCTGAGCACCGGTCCGGGACCTGGATCTCTTCTTGCCGCAGCCGCTCAGTGGGAGGCACTGAGTATTCAATACGGTGCGGTGGCAGCCGAACTCACACAGATCCTGACTGACGTGCAGGCAAGCAGTTGGGAAGGGCCCAGCGCCGCGCAGTACGTCGCTGCCCATGGCCCCTACCTGGCTTGGCTGGAGAAGGCGTCAGCCGACAGTGCCGTCACCGCCGCACAGCACGAGACCGTCGCAGCCGCTTACGTCAGCGCTCTGGCGACCATGCCCACCCTGGTCGAACTCGCCGCCAACCACGTCACCCACGGTGTCCTCGTGGCCACCAACTTCTTCGGTGTCAACACCATACCGATCGCGCTCAACGAAGCCGATTACGTGCGGATGTGGCTGCAAGCCGCCGAGGTGATGATGACCTACCAGGGGGCCGCGGTGAGTGCATCTGCGGCGGTGCCGACGCCACAGCCGGCGCCTTCGATCCTGGCGCCGGGAGGCGAAGGGCAAAGCGGACAACGGAATACGTCGAGCTCAACCCCGGACAGTCAACCTCCCAGCGATATCTGGCGGCTGATCTCGGACCTCATATCGGGTGCCGGCAACCCAGCACAACTCCTCGAGACGTTTCAACAGCTGTTCGGGCAACTGGGGTTCAACCCGGCGGAGGCCGCCATACTCGCTGCCATCGCGCTGGTGCTGTACGACATGCTCTGGTACCCGTACTACGCCTCGTATTCGCTGCTCCTGCTGCCCTTCTTGGCGCCTGCGCTCAGTGCCCTCAGCGCGCTGAGCGCATTGTCGCTGCTGCAGCCCAAGGTGCCACCGTCGGGCATGGCAGCCGTTCCCGTCCAGGTCGACACCGACCACCGCGTCGCTTCGACTTTCGGCACCGGCACGGCATTGGGCCCGTCGGGAGTATCCAGCCCGGTGTCACAGGCCGGGGGTTTGGGCTCTGGTGCACCCGCGGGCAGCAGTGCAACGAGCTCGGCGGCCTCACCGTCGGCCGGCTACGCCGTCCCCGGTCTGGATCCGCCCGCGGTCGCAGCGGGACCGAAATCGGGCGTGAAAACCACTGATGGCATGGCAGATATCGTCAGCACCGTTGCCGCGGCAAGATCGGCTGTTGTCGCTCGCAACCGGCGAAGAAAGACGGGCCGCAGACGAGACCATGCCCGAAGCTACCGGTACGAGTTTCTGGACTCCACCGACGGCATGGACGCCACCATCGACAACGCGGACCTGAGTCGATCCCCGTCGCCGAGCGACACGGGGGCCACCACCATCCTTGGTTTCTCCGGGGCTGCGCCGGTCGCCACGAGTGCGTCTGCCGCTGGCATGGTCCGGCATGGGCGTGCCGGCGCCGGGGAATCCGTCCCGATGCTTCCCGGTACCTGGATGTGCGATTCCGATGAGCGACGTGGATAGCGGGAACTTTCAACCAATTTGAATCGACCAATGCTTCAGTCGCACAACGGCGCAGCGCAGTGCCGCACGAGGAGAGGTCATGACGCTGAATGTGAAAGGGGAGGGGCTCGGGGCGCAAGTCACGGGAATCGACCCCAAGAATCTCGACGACATCACGCGGGAAGAGATCCGGGAGATCGTCTATCAGCACAAGCTGGTCGTTCTGAAAGACGTCCATCCGGCTCCCGACGAATTTCTCCGGCTGGGGCGCATCGTCGGCGATGTTGTGACGTACTACGAGCCGATCTACCACCACAAAGACCACCCGGAAATCTTCGTCTCTTCGACAGAGGAAGGGCACGGCGTGCCTCGTACCGGGGCCTTCTGGCACATCGACTACATGTTCATGCCGGAACCGTTCGCATTTTCGATGGTGGTGCCGCTGGCAGTGCCCGGAAGTGACCGCGGGACATACTTCATCGACCTCAACAAGGTGTGGGAGGCCCTTCCAGAGACCGTGCGGGAGCCGGTCCGGGGTACGTTCGCAACCCATGACCCGCGGCGTCACATCAAGATTCGCCCACACGACGTCTACAAGCCGATCGGTGAGGTCTGGGACGAGGTATCCAGGACTACGCCTCCGATCACATGGCCGACGGTGATCAGGCACCCGAAAACCGGACAGGAAATCCTCTACATCTGCGCGTCCGGCACCACCAAGATCGAGGACCGGCGCGGGAACGTGCTGGATCCTGCCGTCCTACGACAACTCATGACTGCCACCGGACAACTCGACCCGGATTTCACATCGCCGTTCATCCACACCCAACACTACGAGGTCGGCGATGTCGTGTTGTGGGACAACCGGGTTCTGATGCACCGGGCGAAACACGGCACCACGCCGGGCACTTTGACGACTCATCGGCTGACCATGCTGGACGGCCTCAAGACACCGGGATATGGGGTATGACCATGAGCACCGCCGAGATGCTGTCTGTCGCGACCAGTGGGTACGGGGTCACACAGATGGCGCCGATTCCCGAAGATCTGCTGGTCAAGGTGCTGGAGCCGTACTCCTACAAAGGGTGCCGCTATCTGCTCGACGCGGAGTACGAGGCCACCGCGAACTCTGTGTCGGCGCTCGGGAACTTCAGCATCAAAGAGCCCGCATACATTCGCGACACCGGCCACTTCAACGCCGCCGAATGGGTCCTGTGCTTCAACCAACTCGCATACAGCGCGTTCGCACCGGCGATCCTCAACGAGGTGATACCCGAATTCCGGGGCTGGTCGATCGAGGATTACTTCAATTACCAACTCCCCAGCATGCTGATCAAGACCACGACATCACGGTTCAAGCGCCCGATCAAGTCCCACAAGTTCTCGGCACGGTTGCTGTGCAAGGACTTCGAGGTCATCGATCGGACGATTCGCTATCTCAAGATTCCCTGCACGGTCGAATTCTGGGATGCGGACGGTGGGTCCGCATCCGGTGAAGTCGAACTGGCAGCACTGAACATCCCCTGACATCGGTAGAAGAGAACGGCTTCACAGCTATGGCACACCCACCATTCACAGTGCTGGAACGCATCAGCGCGACCGCGAGGCAGCGTCCCGGGGCGATCGCTTTGCGTCGCTGTGACGGATCCAGCGTCATTCTGTACCGAGATCTCATGGCCGAAGCAGACAGGCTGGCAGCCGATCTCGGCTCCCAGTCGGTCACTCGAGGAAGCCGTGTCTTCGTCATCTCGGACAACGGTCCCGAGACCTATCTGGCGGTGTTGGCCTGCGCGCGAGTGGGGGCCATCGCAGTCATGGTAGACGGCGGGATGCCAGCGGCGACTTTGAACCGCTTCGGGGAGATCACCACTCCCGCTGCAATTCTGGTGGCACCGGATTGCCGGCTGCACACCGCTGAGCTCTCGGAGGCGCTTCGGTCGATTCCTGCCTTCACGGTTGAGATCGGTCATGGCTCTGCCGACCGCACCGGCGGTTCGGCATCAGATCCATTGCCCGTCGCACCCGTCGGGGGTGCGGACGATCCGCTGGCGATGATCTTCACCAGCGGCACCACAGGGGTGCCGAAAGCTGTCCTGCTGCCCAATCGGACGTTCTATTCAGTTGCCGACATTCTTCAGCACGAGAAACTGACCTGGGTGGACTGGGTCGTCGGCGAGACGACCTACTCACCGCTGCCCGCGACACATATCGGTGGACTGTGGTGGATCCTCAACTGCCTGATGCAAGGTGGGTTGTGCATCACCGGCGGCGAGACGACATCGTCCGTCGCGGAGATCCTCAGTGCCAACGACGTCGCGACGACATGCCTGGTCCCCACTCTGCTGACCCGGGTGGTGAACGAACTTCGGTCGACTGGAAAGCCTGTCCCGCCGTCTCTGCGCATGGTGGGTTATGGCGGGTCCCGTGCTGTCGCGGCCGATGTCAGATTTGTCGAGTCCGCGGGTGTCCGTACCGCGCAGGTCTACGGACTCAGCGAAACGGGCTGTACCGCACTGTGTCTGCCCACAGACACCGGGTCGATCTCGAGAATCGAAGCCGGTGCGGTGGGCCGGCCGTATCCCGGCGTGGAGGTCCATCTGGATGGCGACGGCAGCGGACCACCAACACGTTCCGGTGCGAATTCAGCCCCGTCAGGCACACTGTGGATAAAGTCGCCGGCGAACATGCTCGGGTATTGGGGAAATCCCGAGCGGACTGCCGAAATTCTGGTGGATGGATGGGTGAACACCGGAGACCTACTCGACCGTCATGACGACGGGTTCTTCTACATCCGGGGCAGGTCGTCAGAGATGATCATTTCCGGTGGTGTGAACATCGCGCCCGACGAGGTCGACCGAATCGCTGAGGGCGTGGCCGGGGTAGGGGAAGCCGCCTGTTACGAGATCCCCGACGAGGAGTTCGGTGCGCTGGTGGGACTGGCCGTTGTCGCCTCGACCACGCTGGATGAATCAGCGGCCAGGAGGCTCCAACACGCGATTGCCGCGCGCTTCCGGCAAGAGTCGGAGCCGATGGCCAGGCCGTCGACCATCAGGTTCGTGCAGCAGATCCCACGAACCCGGTCCGGCAAGATCATGCGGACGTCGCTGGGTGCAGCAACCGGTGGCTGAGACGCTGCGGAACCGAGTCCTGGCTGCAGTCTCGGAGGTGCTCTATGTCGACGAGTCGGATTTCCTCGACGGAGATGCGACAGACCTGAGGGACCTCGGGCTGGATTCGGTTCGATTCGTGCTGCTGATGAAGCAACTCGGCATCGATCGGGAATCGGAATTGCCGCGGCGGTTGGCGGACAACTTGTCGGTCGCGGGCTGGGTCCAGGAGTTGGAAGAGGTGGGTCATTCTGCCTGAAGTCCCTGATACCCAACGTATTCCGCTGAGCCGGTCACAGCAGAACATCTACAACGGCGTGTCCGCACACGACGACCCCCAGTTGTATCTGATCGGCAGGCGCTACCGGTTCCGGCCGCTGGCGCAGACAGAATTCCTGGCCGCTCTGCGGAAGACCATCCTCGCCACGCCCATTCAATTGTGCGTTCTGGAGGCGCCGTCGGAGCCCGGTGGTCACCCCGGTCTGGTAGCCCGACTCGACATCGATGACATCGTGCAGCTGTGCGGTGACGAGGATCGGGCAGCGCTGGCCGAGGAATGGGAATCAGGCATTCTCGCAAAGCCGTTGGTGCGCTACACCGTTTATGTCGACGCCGGCGGCCTGGTGTGTGGCCTCGACGCCCAGGCACACCACATCCTGCTCGACGGGGGCGCGATCAGTGTCATCGAAGCCCATTTGGGTCGGTTCCTCGTGGGTGGTGGCTCGGGCGAGACCCCCTGTGCCCACGACGGCCTGGCCGCCGTCGCGACCGCGCACCGTCGCGAGGCGTACCGCGTCGACGAATCACTCGAGCGGCTCACCTCTGTGGTGCAGAAAGAACTCACCGCGGCTGCCGAGGAGGGCGGTCACGGGCATCCCGCCGCCGACGCGCAGCCGACGGTCGCACGGGGCACACTCATCGAGTCCGCCGTGATCCTCGGCGAAGATTACGAACAGATCGTAGATCTGGCCGGCCGCGAGAACGTCCCGCTCAACGTGCTCGTCGCGGCGGCGGCATTGGCGGTGGACGCGAGTATTCATCGCACCACCGAGCGCCTGCTGGTGCATGCGGTCGACAACCGCTTCGGTGACCCCGACCTCGGCGCCGCGACATGTCTGGTCAATTCGATGGCGCAGCCGGTCCGGTTCTTACCGTACGCATCAGTGGCAGAGGTGGTGCGCGGGGTGGATCGGGGCTATGTCAAGGCCGGTCGTCGCCGCTGGTTGCGTGAAGAGCGTTACCGTCGAATGTATCTGGCGATCAATCGGACCACCTCCGTGCAGACCTTGACGCTCAATTTTCTGCGTGAACCCTGTGCGTCCGAGCTCGCGCCGTTCTTGGACGAGGCGCCCGTGACGTCGAATATCGGCCCGGTCGAGGGTACGACCGTGGCGGCTGTGCTCGACGGGCAGCGGCGCACGCTCACCGTAAACATCTGGAACCGACCTGATCTGTCGCGGCAGAACAGCACCGGCATGGCGGGCCGCGTCGCGGGGGCCCTGAAATCCATGGCGAGCATGTGGGATTCCCCGATCGCGATGACCGTCGGTGAATGGTGCGTGATCACCGATGACGGTGCCTTGGGCGCTGTTCCGGTGGAGCGCGACCCCGAGGACCCAGTGGCTCGCGCGTGGTTTGTCGATCGGCCCGAATCCGTCGCGCAACGTCGTCGCCGTCCTCACGTCGATTCCTGGATCGCGTGGCTCGTTGAAAGCAACGTGGCACCAGGCGATGTGGTGGTGTTCACCGACGACGGCTCCGACAAAACGATCGCACTCTTGATCGCCTGTCATCTGGCGGGCTGTGGCTACAGCGTCTGCGACCGCGACGATCAGGTATTGGTGCGGGCCCAACGAATCAACGAACCCGACAACGGCATCTCAGTACACACCGTCGATGTCGAGTCGGCGAATGTTCCGCGAAGCCTCGGCGCGCACCATCGGCGTCTGGTGGATGTTCGTGTCGAACAAACGGTGGCTGACCCGCAGCTTCGGGGCAGGACCGCCTACGTGATGCCCACGTCCGGATCGACCGGGGAACCAAAACTCGTGCACGTCACCCATGGCTCGCTTGCGGCGTTCTGTGTCGGCATGGTCCGGGCCTATGGCTGGGGACCGGACGACACCGTCCTTCAATGCGCGCCGCTGACATCGGACATCAGCGTCGAAGAGGTTTTCGGTGCCGTCGTCAGTGGGGCCGCGCTCACCCGCTCGACGGCGGTGAAAAGCGGTGATCTTCAGGCGCTTGCCGGGGACCTGGTGGCATCCGGCGCGACTGTGGTGGATCTGCCCACCGCGGTGTGGCATCTGTGGTGCGAGGACGTCGACGCGGTCACCCGCGTCGGGCGCTCTCAGGTGCGGCAGATCGTGATCGGTGGAGAGCCCGTGCGTCCCGGTGCCGTCGACAAGTGGGCAAATATCGTTGGCACCGAGAACATCTCGTTGGTGTCGAGCTATGGCCCGACAGAGACCACCGTCGTGGTGACCTACCTACCGATCATCGACCGCGGACGGGTGGTGGAACACGGTGCACGCCTTCGGCTGGGCAGGCCGCTGGTGCCGAACACGGTGGTGATCGTATTCGGCGAAGTCGTGGTGGTGGGGGACATGGTGTCCGACGGCTACCTGGATGCGGACAGTACCGGTTTCGGGCTGGTCACCACAGCCGACGGTCGGCGCCAGCGCGCGTTTGCGACTGCCGACCGGGTGACGATGGACGGTGCCGGGCACCCGATCTTCGCGGGCCGTAAAGACGCCATCGTCAAGATCGCCGGCAAGCGGGTAGACACCGCCGCGATCACTCGACGCGTGGCAGCAGACCCGGCTGTGGTCGACGTCGCCGTCGAGCTGCACAACGGCGGATTGGGAGTCTGGTTCGAGACCCAGCGGACTCGTGGTGGTCACGAAGATCTCGATACGGCAGCACGTATCAGCAATGTCCTGGTGGATTCGCGGGTCCCGTCGTTCGTCGTTTCGGGTGTGGCGAACATCCCCAGAAAGCCCAATGGGAAGACCGACACCGCAAGACTGACAACATCGCTCGGTTCCGGGCCGGGGCAGAGGACGGGCCCCGGCGGCGAAGATCGCGCGGTCGGCCTCGCCGGAATGTGGAGCACCCAGCTCGCCCGGGTGATCACACCGGCAACGTCCCTGCTGCACGAAGGTATCGGCTCGCTGGACCTCGTCCGAATCCTGCCCGATACGCGTAGATATCTCGGCCGGCAGGTGTCGATTCTGGACCTGATCGGTGCCGACACCGCGGCGAACCTCGTGGATGACGTGGCGACGAGCGACGGGTGGATGGACAACAGCACCGCAGCGGAGATCGAACGTGACGTCAGCGTGCTGACCACGCCGAGTCCACGCGCGGCGGTGAACCCGAAGCGACCCTTGGCTACCCGAGACGCCGGACCGATTCTGGTGGTAGGTGCGTCCGGGGTCCTGGGATCCGGGTTCGCGGAGGCGATCCTGACCGGTGATGGTGCACAACGCCCGGATGTGGTGTTGGCCATGAGGTCGGTGCCGCCCGTCGACCCGGTCTGGACGGAGCTCCGGAACACGCCGGGGGTGCGGATCGAGCGTCTCGTCCCCGGGTTCGGTCCGGTCGAGCTGAGCGCGCTGATCCGGGAAACCGGAGCCCGGACCCTCGTCAACTGCATCGGCAACACCAACGTGGTGGTCCCGTATCGCGAAATCCGTTCAGCCAATGTGGAAATGGTGGCCGCCATGGCGCAGGCGTGCGCGGCTTCCGGTACCAGGATGGTGCACCTCTCGACGTATGTCGTCAGTGGGGATGCCACCGCGCCAGAAGTGGTCGACCCACGTCAGGCCCCATACCCGTACGCGGCCGCCAAAGCCCTCGGCGAACTTGCGGTGTGCCGTGCCGACCGGGAGCTCGACTTCACGGTCGTGCGCCTGCCCCGGGTCCTGGGCACTCCCGACCAGCTACGGTTGTCTGCCGACATCTTGGTGTCGATTGTCGATGCCTGCCGGGCGCTGAATTGCTGTCCGGCAGTGGAACTGGCCGAAGAGGTGACCATCGGACGCGCGGCGGCCGACAGCATTCTGCGCCGATTGCCGGAGTTCGGCGGCCCCGGCGAACTCGGTTGCGGGATCGAGGTGTTGCGGGGCCGGACAGTGGCGTATGAGGAAGTGCTCGGCGCGGTCGCCGACAACCGGGTCGGCATCGAGGACTGGAAGCGCCGGCTGGATGAGAGTGATTGGGCGAAGGCCAATGCGCGGCGGTGGACGGTGATCGACGCCTGGATCGGTTTGGGACGTCGGCTCGGGGGACGCTCCTATGCGGAATACCTGGCCGAGTTTCCAGTCCTCCCGCTTCCGGTGCGCGCCGTCGGCGAACTCGTCGCGCCTCCGCCGTCGTTGCCGGCACTGATCTGTCCGGAACAGGCGGGAACTGGATGTGCCCGCACGACGACCAATCAACAAGACAGCACCAGACAGTGAGGGATGCCAGTGACAGACCTAGCGGCACACAGTGCCAGGCAGATCCGACTCGACGTGACCGGTATGTCCTGCGGAGCGTGTTCACGCCGGGTCGAGAGCAAACTGAACAAAATCGACAGAGTACACGCTTCGGTCGACATTTCCACCAAGATCGCGACCATCGAAGCCCGCCAGGACATCACCGTCGCCGACCTCTGTGAGGCCGTTGAACAGGCCGGTTACCACGCCGAAGAGCGCGCCGCCGGCAACGACGACCAACCCTCGCCGGACTCGCCGGCCCAGAAAAGCCCATCGATGGTGGCGAGGGCGATCCGTTGGATCACCGTCGGACACATGGGCGGCTGAAACAGCCGAACATCTTTCGGGAACCGTCGAGGCCGCGCGAACGACCACTCTTATCGAGGACCGTTCGATCACTGAGGAGCCATGGGCGAGAACCCGTCGACAGCCACCGATGAGAGCGCGGCGGCGGAGTCGGCGCCTTCGCCCCCGCTGGCGGCCACGCACTACCGCGCGTTCCTGCAGCGGCTGCACTTCTATGCGGGGCTCTTCGTCGGGCCGTTCCTGCTGATCGCTGCGATCAGTGGTGGCCTGTACGCCATCGCACCCACCATCGAGCAATTCGCCTATCGAGATCAGCTTCAGACCCACAGCACCGGCGACATGCTGGCGGTCACCGAACAGGTTCGGGCCGCCCAGGCGCAGCGTCCCGACCTGACGGTCACCGCGGTGCGTCCCGCGACCGGTCCCGGTGAAACCACCCGGGTGATGTTCGACGATCCGTCGTTGGGTGAGTCCGAACGCCACGCCGTGTTCATCAATCCCGTGACGGCGTCCGCACAGGGCGAGCTGACGGTGTACGGCAGCAGCGGCGCGCTCCCACTGCGAACCTGGGTCGATCAGTTGCACCGCAGCCTGCATCTCGGTGAGCCCGGGCGCCTGTACAGCGAACTCGCGGCGTCGTGGCTGTGGGTGATCGCGCTGGCCGGGATGTTCCTGTGGTGGGGAAGATTCCGGCGCGCCGCACGGCACGAAAATGCGAACGCCAGACTGCTGACGCTCGACCGCTCGAGCCGGGGCCGGGACCGGACCGTGAACTGGCATGGGGTGGTTGGGATGTGGATCGCCGTCGGGCTCCTGTTCCTGTCGGCGACCGGACTCACGTGGTCACGGTTCGCCGGTGACAACATCACCGATCTGCGGACGGCGTTGGACTGGACGACCCCGTCCGTGTCGACCGCGATCGACAGCACACCCGGAGCCGGCAAGGCCGGCGCCACGTCCGGCCACCACGGGCATCACAGCGCCGTGGATGCGACCGCGGCCGGTACGGGCGACGCCTCGTCGGTGCGCGACATCGATCGGGTGCTGAAGACAGCTCGCGATGCCGGTGGCGCAGGCAAGGTCGAGGTCAGCATTCCCGCGCGCGCCGGCACTGCGTTCGTGGTGGCGCAGACCCGCCAACCGTGGGTGATGTCGAACAACGCGGTGGCCGTCGACGGGGCCACCGCCACGGTGACCGACACCTCGTGGTTCGCCGATTGGCCTTTGGCGGCAAAGCTTTCCGCGTGGGGCATCCAGCTGCATATGGGGCTGCTGTTCGGGTTGGCCAACCAGCTCCTGCTGCTGGGGCTGGCGCTGGCGTTGGTCACCGTGATCGTGCGTGGGTACCGGATGTGGTGGCAGCGTCGGCCCACCGTCGGCCGGCACCCGGTGGGCAGGGCGCCACGTCGCGGGGTCCTCGCCGATCTGCCACCGGCCCTCGCGGTGGCCGTGGTCGTCGTGGCGGCCGCCGTCGGCTGGTTCGTTCCGTTGCTGGGAGCCAGCCTGGTCATCTTCGTCGCGGTCGACGTCGCCCTGGGATGGCGGCAAGACCGCCGGCAGCGGCTGCGCTAACCGGTCAGATCGTCGCGCTCGGTTGCGGCAATCAGATCCTCGCGGGCGCGTGCCACCCGGGAACGGATCGTGCCGACCGGGCAGCCGCACACCTCGGCCGCCTCGGCATACGACAAGCCCAGCACCTGGGTCAGCAGTAGGGCGTGGCGCCGGTCGGGGTCCAGGCCGTCCAGCAGGAGGCGGATCTCCACCATCTTCTCGAACCCACCGACCGGGCGGTAGCTCTCGAGGACCTGCTCGACATCCACTCCGTGCTGGGTCCGCGGCCGGCTCTGCTTGTGCCGGATCTGGTCCACCACCACACGCCGGGCGATCGACAGCAGCCAGGTGCGGGCGGATGATCGGCCACTGAACCGGGGCAGCGCCGTGATGGCACGCATGAACGTCTCTTGCGTGAGGTCATCGGCGGAACCGGCATCACCGAGGTAGGCGACGGTTCGCCAGACATCGGTCTGGGTGGCCCGGATGAATTGCTCGAGCGCCGCTGAATCACCGCGGCCGGCGGCGAAGGCCAGCCGCGTAACGTGGTCCTCGCCGCGTTCGGTAGTCACGGTCCTCGACATTATTCGATGCCGCCCGGGAACTCGGCATCGGGCCGGAGCGACTATCTCTTCGGTGACGTATGCCACCGACGTGGTGAGCGAGCAATTGGAGTAGTGGTGACCACAGCAACTGTCCCTGACAATGCGGCGACCCAGCGCATTGCGCTCGACGTCACAGGGATGTCGTGCGGGGCCTGCGCTGCCCGCGTGGAGAACAAGCTCAACAAGGTCGACGGGGTGCGCGCATCAGTGAACTTCGCCACACGCGTCGCCACCGTGGAAGCCACTCCGGACGTCGGCGTCGAGCAGCTGTGTGCGGTCATCGAGCGGGCCGGCTACCAGGCGGCACCACGAGTCGAGCGTGCCACGACCGACGTCGACCCCGATGCCGACCACGCCCGCAGCCTGCTGCTGCGCCTCGCGATCGCCGCCGTGTTGTTCATCCCCCTGGCCGATCTGTCGGTGATGTTTGCCGTGGTGCCCGACACCAGATTCACCGGATGGCAGTGGGTGCTCACCGCGCTGGCCGCACCGATCGTCACCTGGGCCGCCTGGCCGTTCCATCGCGCGGCCCTGCGCAATGCCCGGCACGGAACCTCCACCATGGAGACCCTGATCTCCATCGGCGTCACCGCCGCCACCGTCTGGTCGATGTACACGATCTTCTTCGATCACCAGACCTACCACGCCGCGGGCGTGTGGCAGGCGCTGCTGGGCAGCGACGCCATCTACCTTGAGGTCGCTGCCGGGGTAACGGTTTTCGTGCTCGCCGGCCGGTACTTCGAGGCTCGGGCCCGCTCGCGCGCCGGGGGAGCTCTGCGGGCCCTTGCGGCGCTGGGGGCCAAATCGGTGACGGTGCTGCTGGCCGACGGTGGCGAACTCGTGCTTCCCGCCGACGAACTCAAAGAAGGGCAGCGATTCGTCGTTCGCCCGGGTGAGGCCATCGCCGCCGACGGCCTGGTGGTCTCCGGAGCGGCCGCCGTCGACGTCAGCGCGATGACCGGGGAATCGAAACCGGTACAGACGCACGAAGGTTCGAGCGTGGTGGGCGGCACCGTCGTCCTCGACGGCCGGTTGATCGTCGAGGCCGCCGCGGTGGGCTCCGACACCCGGTTCGCCGGGATGGTCCGCCTCGTCGAGCAGGCGCAGGCACAAAAGGCTGACGCACAGCGACTCGCCGACCGCATCGCCTCGGTGTTCGTGCCATGTGTGCTCGTGATCGCGGCGGCAACCGCGATCGGTTGGCTGCTGGTCGACGGCGACATCAATCGAGCGGTCTCGGCCGCGCTGGCGGTCCTGGTGATCGCCTGTCCGTGCGCGCTGGGGCTGGCGACCCCGACGGCGATGATGGTGGCCTCGGGGCGCGGTGCCCAGCTGGGGATCTTCCTCAAGGGGCACCGGGCCTTGGAGGCGATCCGCGCGGTCGACACCGTGGTATTCGACAAGACCGGCACCCTGACCACCGGCCAACCTCAGGTCATCACCGTCACCTCGGCCGACGGATGGACCGAGGACGACGTTCTCGCACACGCGGCGGCCGTCGAGTCGGCATCCGAGCATCCCGTCGCGCACGCGATCGTCACTGCTCGCGCCGGACGTGAGGGCGCCGCCGTCGAGGACTTCCAGGCGTTCGCGGGGCACGGGGTGTCCGGCTCGGTGGACGGCGTGGCCGTGGTGGTCGGACGACCGGCCTGGGTGACCCGCGACCGCGTGGTGCCGGCCGGCCTGGCTGCCGCCCGCAAGGCGGGTGAGTCACGGGGCCAGACAGTCGTGTTCGTCGCGTGCGGTGACACCGTCTGCGGCGCCATCTGCATCGCTGATGCCGTCAAGGAGTCGGCTGCCGGTGCCATCGCACGACTTCACGCCGAGGGGATGAAAACCATGCTGTTGACCGGTGACAACGCCGCGACGGCCGCCGCGATCGGGGCGGCCGTGGACATCGACGACGTGGTTGCCGAGGTGCTGCCCGAGGACAAGGTCGGCGCGATCGAGAAACTGCGGGATCAGGGCCGGGTGGTGGCCATGGTCGGTGACGGGATCAATGACGGTCCCGCCCTGGCTTGCGCTGACCTGGGCCTCGCCATCGGCCGCGGGACCGACGTCGCCATCGGCGCAGCCGACATCATCCTGGTCCGCGACAACCTGGATTCGGTCCCGCAGGCGCTCGGCCTGGCCCGCGCGACGATGCGGACCATTCAGGTCAACATGATCTGGGCTTTCGGTTACAACGTCGCGGCCATACCGATCGCCGCGGCGGGCTTGCTGAACCCGTTGATCGCGGGCGCGGCGATGGCGGTGTCATCGTTCCTGGTGGTGTCGAACAGCCTGCGGTTGCGCAATTACGGTACGGCCCAACCGAACGCGTTCGGCGATGCTCAACCGGAAGTGCGGCCCGCGGCCCGCATGTCCGGCTGAGACGAGTCCAGCGGGGCCAGGCACACCCCCAGCCATCCCGCCGTCAGCGCCGCAACGGTGAGTGTGCCGAGTGCCGCCGGAACCCACGAGGCGGTGTGCGCGGTGTGATGCCACCAGAATGACCCGGCGCCGCCCACAGTCGCGACAGCCGATGTACAGGTCGCCATGCAGCACCACCGAAACCGGCGACGTACCAGGGCGAAAGCCGATGCCGCCGACGCCAGGGCGAACAGCGAGATCGCGACCAGCGATATCCAGTGCCCGTTGCGGGTTGGGCCGGCGGGAATGTCGCCGGTGACGCGCAACGCGATGGCCGCCCCCGCCACCGCGATGGCAAGTGCTGTCAGCACTCGGGCTCGCGCGGCGCCGATCCAGACATCCTCGAACACCCGGCGCTCGATGGCCCGCAGTTCGGTCTCGACCGTCGCGGCCATCTCCTGAGGAGTCACTGAAAATACCTTTCGGACAGTCGGTGTGGATCTCGATGGCCTCTTTTGATTGGTCGGCGGCACGCCGGGATTAGTTCCGTTGCGGCCTGATCAGCAGGTATCGGGCGTAATCTCATATGCATGACCAGCAATGAAACAGCCGGATCGACGAAGTGTGACAACCCGAACTGTACGTGCGAGAACTGCACCTGCGGGAGCAACTGCACCTGCGGTTCCGACCAGTCCGACTGATCGCGTAGCCTCGCGCATCCGGTGAACTGCGATTTCAGCGCCGGGTGCGGGAGAGTTCGCGAAGCATCGCGTTGTAGGCGTCGAGTTCGTCGTCGTACCCGCGGTCGCTGTGGCGGTCCTCGCGGGCTCCCGCCCGGCGGTCCTGACGTGCCCACTGGGCTACCAGCGCGACCACCACGATGATCACCGGCACCTCGCTCGAACCCCACGCGATGGCGCCGCCCATGTGCTGGTCGTCCGAGATGCTCTGCAACCAAGGCAGATTGACGGATCGGTAGAAGCTCTCGCCCAGAGAGGACGTCATCGTCATCGTCGCGATGCCAAAGAAAGCATGGAAGGGCATCACGGCGAACAGCAGGCCGAGCCGCCCCAGGAACGGCAGCCGCCGCGGCCCGGGATCGATACCGATGATTCCCCAGTAATACAGATACCCGGTGAGCAGGAAGTGCACGGTCATGAACTCGTGGCCCCAGTGATACCGGATCAAGGTGTCGAACAGGGGCGTGAAGTAGACGAGGTACAGCGACCCGACGAACAAGACGAACGCCGTCACCGGATGCGACACAAAACGCGTCACAGGTGAATGAACGAACCAGATCAGCCACTCGCGAGGGCCCGGAGCCGCATCTTTCGGCGCGGACGGCAGCACCCGCAGGGCCAGGGTCACCGGTGCGCCGAGCACCAGAAGTACGGGCACGAACATGTTCAGCGCCATGTGTTCGCCCATGTGCACGCTGAACATCGCCGATCCGTAGGCGCGTACTCCGGAACTGGTGGTGATCAGCAGGGCCGCGCACCCCAGTGTCCAGGCAATCGTGCGTCCTACCGGCCAGTGGTCGCCGCGCCGCCGCAGTCTGGCGGCGGCGACGAGATAGCCCAGTGCGACCACGATGGCTGCCGTACCGATCAGTGGATCGAACCGCCATGCGGTGATCAAGCTGAGCGGGCTCGGAGGCGCATCGAGTTGGTAACCCAAAAAGACGTCCCACGTGGAGAACTCGTGAACCGTGAACCGGGGCGGCACGCTGTTCGCGGCCAGTGCCACCGCAGCGGATGCGACGATCATCGCGGCGGCAGACACGGTGTTCGCCAGGCGTGAGGGCTGTCGGTGCTTCAGCAGAAATACGCCGTCGCCCATCCAGGTCAGCGTGAGCAGTGTCCCGGCGGCCAGTACGGCCACCCCGTACGTCGAGCCCAGGACCGGTGTGCCGCCCAACATCAGTGTCGCCAGCACAGCGCCGTAAACAACGGTCACCGCCCCGCAAGCGACATGCATCATCTGGACGCGACGGCCGAGCGCGGCGTCGGGAAGCCCGGCCGCGACGATCTTGGTCCCCGCCCATACTGCGACGGCGACGGCGAAGACGATCACCGCGCTGGTGGCGATGTCATGATCCGGACCCTGCCCGGCGTTTCCGGTCACCGGGACGGCGAGTAGTGCGATCACGGCGGGCAACAGCGCCACGCAGTGTCCGATCCAGCGCAGCGTGAACCGCACGCCGACGGCCAGCACCAGTGCGCAGATCGCAGCCACGCACCACCCGCGCGCGACCTCGGACGCCGCGATGGTGCTGCCGAGGCCGGGACCGGTGACGAGGCGGGTGACGGGGATTCCCGCGTCGGCCGATGCGGAGATGACCACCATGGCGCTCGCGCAACAGGCCCAGAGGACCGCGGCGCGTTCGACCAGGAGGTGCGCTGAAAAGGATCCGGCGTCGATACATCCGTCGTCACGCGGTGTGGCGGTCGTCACGATCCAGACCAGCGCCCCGGTGCACACGGCCGCGGCCAGCGTCGCGGTCCAGTGGCCGAGCAACCGGGCTGCACTCGTGGCCGTTCCCGGATCGGCGATTCCCGCGACGGCGAGTCGTTGTGCGCCCAGCTGGACCGCACACAAAAACAGCGCCACCGCGCAGGCGGCGACGGTGGCGAACAGCGCCGAGCGAGCCCGCCACACGCCGGTGCCACCGGGTATTTGCACACGCGCCATAGTCGAACCGGCCTTCCGCCGCGGAACACAAAACATCGCGGCCAGGCGAGTCTACGACAACATGTCGTAGTGCTGATGGGTGCGGGAACTTTGGCGCAGGCGCCCGCGACCAACAGAGGACGGCCGCACCCCGACACTCTCACGGACAGGACTCTGGATGATCGCCGATCTCACGCTCCGGTGGGTGGTAACGGTGTTGTTCGCTCTGAGCGCTGCTGAGTACACGTATGCGTGTGTGCGCTCTCGTGGCCGGTTGGGCATTGCGGTGAGCGAGTTGCTCCACCTGGCAATGGCCGTAGCGATGCTGGCGATGGCCTGGCCGCGCGGCGCACAGCTGCCGACAGTGGCGCCCATGGTGTTCTTTTCGGCCGCCGCCGTCTGGTTCCTTGTCCGCCTGGCGCGGTCCGCCGCGACGCACAGCCGCCTGCTCGACGGCTATCACGCCGCGATGATGCTGGCGATGGGGTGGATGTATGCCGCGATGAACGGCATGCTGCTTCCACGCGCCACCGAAACGATGTCCGACGGTGACCATGGCATGTCCACGATGCACATCCACCACGACGGCGGTGCGGCGAGCGCCATGGAGCCCATGTCGGTGCAGCCGCAGTGGATCCCTGCGATCAGCTGGCTGCTGACGATCGGTTTCGGGACCGCCGCAGTGGGCTGGATGTACCGCTACTTCTCGGCGCGTCAGCGGTCCGGAACATCGTCGTTCTCGCATTTCGCCACGTTGTGCCGGGCGATGATGGCTGCCGGCATGGCGATCATGTTCGGCGTCATGGTGTAGCGGTTCAGGCAGCGGGATCGTCGGCCGCGCGCAGATGGCGGCCGGCCGGGGAGGCCGGTCCCGAATTCTCGTCGTCACCCTGGGCTGTGGGTGACGGATCGTGCGGGCGTCCGGTGCGCGACGCCCAGACCGAGACGATCGCCGCCAACGCCACAGGCAGGTGACTGAGTACCCGGATGGGGGTCACGAGGCCCGCAAGCGCGTCCGACACCACGTAATAGGCGAGGAATCCGCAGTAGATCACCAGCACGCAGGCGAGACCGGATGCGATCCGGCGGCGAAAGGCCATGGCAATCGTCGCGATTCCCAGCGCCGCCGACCACGCCGTGGACTCGTTCAGCAGGTGAGCTCCGCTGGCCGACCCGTGATGTGCGGCAACCATTCCGAAATTGATGCCGACTGCCTGTGCGATCGCCAAACCCACCTGGGCGACTCCGGCGACGACAATCGCGGTGGCCAGCAGGTGCCGGTTCAGCCGCACCCAGAGGCCGGCGAACGCACTCGTCCCGCGGCTCGGGCGGCCACTCACCGCGCCCATCAATCCGGTGTTGGCCAGATCGCGCAGTTGCAGGGCTTGAACGCCGGCCCGGTCATACCAGTCGGCGCATTCCCGGCAGTCGCGCAGATGCTCGTCGACGCGCGCAGAGGGGACCGGCTCACGCTCCCCATCGAGGCGCGCCGAAAGCGCCTCTCGTGCCACCACGCAGTCCACCGGGCCATTGTCCCGCATCGACCGCGGGGATCGCACACCTGCTCAGGCTGTCGGAGAGTAGGGCAGATTGCTGCTGGTCCGCGGGTCGACGTGGACTGGCCTGCCGACATACGGGAAGGCGCGTTGCGGGCAGGCCGGGCGGTCGCAGATCCGGCAACCCGCCCCGATGGGCACCGTGGCTTCGGGGTCGCCCAGGTCGATGCCCACCGAGTACACCAGCTTGTCGGCGTGGCTCAGGTCGCAACCCAGCCCGATGGCGAAGCTCTTCGGCGTACCCAGGTACCGGCTCGGTACCGAGCCCGACGTCCTCGCGACCCAGAAATAGCTGCGGCCGTCGGGCATCTGAGCCACCTGGGTCAGGAACTCGCCGGGGCGAGAGAACGCCTGGTGCACCACCCAGAGCGGGCAGTTTCCGCCCACCCGAGAGAAGTGAAAAGCTGTGGCGGACTGGCGCTTCGAGATGTTTCCGGCACTGTCGGTGCGGACGAAGATGAACGGGATTCCGCGCGCATCCGGGCGCTGCAGGGTCGACAGACGGTGGCAGATCGTCTCGAAGCCCATCTCGAAACGCCGGGCTAGTTGGTCGATGTCGTAGCGTAGATCCTCGGCGGCCGACAGGAACATCCGGTAGGGGAGCAGCAGGGCGCCGGCGAAGTAGTTGGCTAGCCCGATGCGGGCCACATCCCTTGCCTCTGAGCTCAATTGGTCATCGGTGGCGACGATCGAGTCGATCAGTTTGGAATGCAGTAACAAGGCGATCTGGGTGGCGAGTTGGAACGCGCGCTGCCCGGGCAACAACCAGCGCGCCACGTGAAGCGTCCCAGCTTCGGGCTGGTACCGACGTTTCACGTTGGCACCCAACACATCTCCGTCGTCCACGATCACCGAAATGCCGAATTCGGTGGACAGCAGATCGGCCAATTGCCGGTCGAGGCCGCCGATCTGCAGTCGGTGCCGGGTGAAGAGATCCTCGGCGGCGCGGTCAAGCGCGTCGACGTAGTTGCGCCGGTCGTAGAAGAAATCGCGCACTTCCTCGAACGGCATCGGCTGCTGCGCGCCCGACTGGGCGTCCAGGTTGGCGCGTCCGTGAACCGCCTCCAGTTCGGCGGTGGCATCGTGCAGCCGGCGGTGCATGCTCACCATGGTCTGACCGACCTCGGGCATACGGGCGACAAGTTCCTCGATCTGCGAGCTGGTGGCGCTGTCGGCCAGGATCTCGCGCAGGTCCGACACCAACCGTGCGTCAGCATCGGGGGCGAAGTACTGGGTCGGCAGATCGAAGCGATCGGACAGAGCCAGCAACACGGGGACCGTGATCGGCCGCTGGTCGTTCTCCAGTTGGTTGACGTAGCTGGTCGACAGTCCCAGGGCACGCGCCAGCGCGACCTGTGTCAGGCCTCTCTCATCGCGTAGCCGTCGCAGACGGGCGCCGGCGAATGTCTTGGTCACCGCTGACGAGATTACGCCCATCCGCTTTCGCAACATTCGCAAAAAATGCCGCATAGAGGACACAAAAGTACGCATTTACAGGTACTACCGCTGGTCAATCGCTGTGCGTACCGTGCGGATCATGCTTGAACACGAGGTCAAAACCCGACGCAGCGCCGAGGACTTCCCGCGTAGCGAGCACCTGGCTTGGAAGATCGCCGAGATCGCTGCCGATCCGGTCGCCGTACTGCCCGAGACCGAGGCGATGGTGGTCAACCGGATAATCGACAACGCCGCGGTGTCGGCGGCGTCGGTGATTCGCCGTCCGGTGACGGTCGCCCGGGCGCAGGCGCTCGCGCACAAGACGCCGCGGGGTGCTTCCGTGTTCGGCGTCGAGGGCACGGTCTCGCCCGAATGGGCGGCGTGGGCCAACGGTGTGGCAGTGCGGGAACTGGATTTCCACGACACGTTCCTGGCCGCCGAATACTCCCACCCGGGCGACAACATCCCGGCTCTGGTCGCGGTGGCGCAGCAGCTCGGCGTCGGCGGAGCAGACCTGATCCGCGGTATCGCGACCGCCTACGAGGTGCAGGTCGACCTGGTCAAGGGCATCTGCCTGCACGAGCACAAGATCGACCATGTTGCGCACCTGGGGCCTTCGGTCGCAGCCGGATTGGGCACCATGCTGCGGCTCGATCCCGAAACCATCTATGCCGCAATCGGTCAGGCCCTGCACCTGACCACCGCCACCCGGCAGTCGCGCAAGGGACTGATCTCCAGCTGGAAGGCCTACGCGCCGGCCTGGGCCGGCAAGGTGGCCATCGAGGCCGTCGACCGGGCGATGCGCGGCGAGGGATCGCCTGCGCCGATCTGGGAGGGCGAGGACGGTGTGATCGCCTGGCTGCTGTCCGGCCCGAACCACACCTACCAGGTCCCGCTGCCCGGGCCGGGTGAGCCCAAGCGCGCCATCCTCGACACCTACACCAAGGAGCATTCGGCGGAGTACCAGAGCCAGGCGCCGATCGACCTGGCCCGCCGGATGCGCGAACGCATCGGTGACCTGGACCAGATCGCCACGATCGTGCTGCACACCAGCCATCACACCCACGTGGTGATCGGCACCGGATCCAACGACCCGCAGAAGTTCGATCCCGACGCGTCCCGCGAAACGCTCGACCACTCGGTGATGTACATCTTCGCCGTCGCGCTGCAGGACGGCACCTGGCACCACGAACGGTCCTACGCCCCAGAACGGGCACACCGGCCCGACACCATCGAGCTGTGGCGCAAGATCTCCACGGTCGAGGATCCCGAGTGGACCCGGCGCTACCACTCGAACGATCCGGCCGAGAAGGCATTCGGCGCCAAGGCCGTGATCACCCTCAAGAGCGGCGAGACCATCGTCGACGAGCTCGCGGTCGCCGACGCTCACCCACTGGGCGCCCGGCCTTTCGAGCGCGAGCAATATGTCGCCAAGTTCGCCGAACTGGCCGAGGGTGTCGTGGAAGCCGAAGAGCAGAAGCGTTTCCTGACTGCGGTCGAGAACATCTCGGCGACCAAGGGTGGCGGCCTGGCCGGCCTCAACGTTCGGGTGGATCAGCGGGTGTTGGACAAGGCGCCGACGATTCCCTCGGGGATTTTCCGATGAGTGGGGGCGGGTTACTCGGCTCCACCACCCCGGCCGCGGAGAAGCGCCGGAAGCTGCGCCGCGGGCTGGAATCCGGTCGGCTCCTGCGCTTTCCGGGGGCATTCTCGCCGCTGGTGGCCAAGCTTGTTGCCGAGATCGGCTTCGACGGCGTCTACGTCTCGGGTGCGGTCTTGTCCGCGGACTTGGGCCTGCCCGACATCGGCTTGACCACGTTGACCGAGGTGACGGGGCGTGGCGCCCAAATCGCTTCGGCCACCGATCTTCCGACGCTGATCGATGCCGATACCGGGTTCGGCGAACCGATGAGCGCGGCCCGTACCGTAACGTTGCTCGAAGACGCGGGCCTGGCCGGGCTTCACCTGGAAGACCAGGTGAACCCGAAGCGGTGCGGCCATCTCGACGGGAAGGCCGTGGTGGAGACCGCCGAGATGGTCAAGCGACTCCGTGCCGCTGTCTCGGCCCGCCGTGATCCCAATTTCATCATCTGCGCCCGCACGGACGCCGCCGGGATCGAGGGGATCCCCGCGGCGATCGACCGGGCCAAGGCCTACGCGGATGCCGGCGCCGATCTGATCTTCACCGAGGCTCTGTACACCCCGGCGGATTTCGAACAGTTCCGGGAGGCGGTCGACGTTCCGCTGCTGGCCAACATGACCGAGTTCGGAAAGTCTGAACTGCTCACGACGCAGCAGTTGTCCGAGATCGGCTACAACATGGTGATCTACCCGGTGACCACGCTGCGGCTGGCGATGCACGCCGTCGAGGTGGGACTACGTGAGATTTCCTCGGCAGGAACACAATCCGGTCTTCTTGGTCAGATGCAGCATCGAAGCCGGCTGTACGAGCTCCTGCGTTACAACGACTACAACCAGTTCGACTCGGATATCTACAATTTCTCGCTGCAAGGGGCGACACGATGACCGCTATCGCGAACGACACGATCAAGCCGAGCATTCACAAGGGCCTGGCGGGCGTGGTGGTCGACACCACCGCGATCTCCAAGGTGGTGCCGGAAACCAACTCGCTCACCTACCGGGGTTACGCCGTTCAGGATCTGGCCGTGCACTGCAGTTTCGAGCAGGTGGCCTACCTGCTGTGGCACGGGGAACTCCCCACGGATCAGGAACTGGCCCTGTTCTCCCAGCGTGAACGGGCGTCCCGGCGTATCGACCGGTCGATGCAGTCACTGTTGGCCAAGATCCCCGACAACTGCCATCCGATGGACGTGGTCCGTACCGCGATCAGCTATCTGGGCGCCGAAGACCCGGAGGAGGACGACAGCGCCCCGTCGGCCAACTTCGCCAAGTCGCTGCGGATGTTTGCTGTACTACCGACCATCGTTGCCGCCGATATGCGCCGGCGCCGGGGCCTGGAACCGATCGCCCCGCACAGCCACATGGGCTATGCGGAGAACTTTCTGAACATGTGCTTCGGCGAGGTGCCGGATCCGGTGATCGTCAAGGCCTTCGAGCAGTCCATGGTCCTCTACGCGGAGCACAGCTTCAACGCCTCCACGTTCGCGGCCCGCGTGGTCACCTCGACGCAATCCGATATCTACAGCGCGGTCACGGCCGCCATCGGTGCCTTGAAGGGCTCGCTGCACGGTGGTGCCAACGAGGCAGTCATGCACGACATGCTCGAGATCGGCAGCGCCGACAATGCCGCGGAATGGTTGCACGGCAAGTTGTCCCGCAAGGACAAGGTGATGGGCTTCGGACACCGGGTCTACAAGAACGGCGATTCCCGGGTGCCCACCATGAAGGCGGCTCTGCAAGACGTTGCGGCTGCGCGCGATGGTCAGCGCTGGTTGGACATCTACAACGTGCTGGAAAGCGCGATGTTCGCGGCCACCAAGATCAAGCCGAACCTGGATTTTCCGACCGGGCCGGCCTACTACCTGATGGGATTCGACATCCCCAGCTTCACACCGCTTTTCGTGATGAGCCGGATCACCGGCTGGACGGCACACATCATGGAGCAGGCGGCATCGAACGCCCTCATCCGGCCGCTCAGCGACTACAGCGGTCATCCGCAACGGGCTCTGGCTTAGCTTGCGTTTTTCCGACGAGCAGATGCGTAGGTACCCGGAAAGCACCCCGGATGGGGTACCCAGGGGACTGCTCGCGGGATAGGAAAGGAAACAGTGGTCGACAAGGTTCTGGTCGCCAACCGAGGTGAGATCGCCATCCGCGCGTTTCGCGCGGCATACGAGCTCGGACTCTCGACGGTGGCCGTCTACCCGTACGAGGATCGAAATTCTCAGCACCGGCTGAAGGCCGACGAGTCCTACCAGATCGGTGAGGAAGGACATCCGGTCCGCGCCTACCTCTCGGTCGAAGAGATCATCCGGGTGGCCAGGGAGGCCGGCGCGGACGCGATCTACCCCGGGTACGGCTTTCTTTCCGAGAATCCGGATCTGGCGAGAGCGTGTGAGCACGCGGGGATCACGTTCGTGGGGCCGTCGGCTGATGTGCTGGAGCTGACCGGCAACAAAGCCCGCGCCATCGCCGCCGCCCGCACGGCCGGCCTGCCGGTGCTGGCTTCCTCGGCCCCCTCGAGCTCGGTCTCAGAGCTGCTGGCCGCAGCCGAATCGATGAGTTTCCCGGTGTTCGTCAAAGCCGTTGCCGGTGGCGGGGGCCGGGGGATGCGACGGGTCAACGACCTGACCGACCTGAAGGAAGCGATCGAGGCGGCCAGCCGCGAAGCAGAGTCGGCTTTCGGAGACCCCACGGTGTTCCTGGAGCAGGCGGTGATCAACCCGCGCCATATCGAGGTGCAGATCCTGGCCGACACCCAGGGCAACGTGATCCACCTCTTCGAGCGGGATTGCAGTGTGCAGCGCCGTCACCAGAAGGTCATCGAGCTGGCGCCCGCACCTGATCTGGATCCCGATCTGCGGGAAAGGATCTGCGCCGACGCGGTGGCATTCGCCCGTCAGATCGGGTACTCATGCGCCGGTACAGTGGAGTTCCTGCTCGACGAGCGGGGCCGGCACGTGTTCATCGAGTGCAACCCCCGGATTCAGGTCGAGCACACGGTGACCGAAGAAATCACCGATGTCGACCTGGTGTCGAGTCAGTTGCGGATCGCGGGTGGGCAATCACTGTCCGATCTTGGACTTGCCCAGGGCGCGTTGAAGATTCGCGGCGCTGCCCTGCAGTGCCGGATCACCACCGAGGACCCCTCCAACGGTTTCCGCCCCGACACCGGACGCATCACCGCGTATCGCTCACCGGGCGGCGCGGGCGTCCGGCTGGACGGTGGTACCAATCTCGGGGCCGAGGTTGCGGCGCATTTCGATTCGATGCTGGTCAAGCTGACGTGCCGCGGCCGAGATTTTTCGACGGCAGTGGCGCGGGCGCGACGCGCAGTAGCGGAGTTCCGGATTCGTGGAGTATCGACCAACATCCCGTTCCTGGCCGCGGTCCTGGAGGACCCCGACTTCGTCGCGGGGCGGGTGACGACCTCGTTCATCGAGGAACGACCCCAGCTGCTCACCGCGCGCGGCAGTGCCGACCGCGGCACCAGGATCCTCAACTACCTGGCCGATGTCACCGTCAACCAGCCCCACGGTCCGCGACCATCGGTCGTGTACCCACGCGACAAGCTGCCCGAGTGCGATCTGAGCATCGCCCCGCCTCCGGGGTCCAAGCAGCGCCTGACCGAGCTGGGGCCCGAAGGCTTTGCCACCTGGCTGCGCAACAGCCGCGCAATCAGCGTGACCGACACCACTTTTCGCGACGCACATCAATCGCTGCTGGCCACCCGGGTGCGCACGAGCGGACTGTTGCGGGTCGCGCCGTACATCGCCAGGACGATGCCCCAACTGCTGTCCGTCGAATGCTGGGGCGGTGCCACTTACGACGTCTCGCTGCGGTTCCTCAAGCAGGATCCGTGGGAACGGTTGGCGGCGTTGCGCGAAGCACTGCCCAACATCTGTCTGCAGATGTTGTTGCGGGGCCGAAACACGGTGGGTTACACGCCGTATCCGGAGGCGGTGACCCATGCGTTCGTCGATGAGGCTGCTGCCACCGGGGTGGACATCTTCCGGATCTTCGACGCACTCAACAACGTGGACTCGATGCGTCCGGCGATCGACGCGGTCCGCCACACCGGCACGACGATCGTGGAAGTCGCGATGTCGTACACGGGAGACTTGTCGGATCCCGGTGAGTCGCTCTACACGTTGGACTACTACCTGCGGCTGGCCGAGCAGATCGTCGAGGCCGGCGCGCATGTGCTCGCCGTCAAGGACATGGCGGGCTTGTTGCGGGCTCCTGCGGCCGCGACGCTGGTGTCCGCCCTGAAATCGCGATTCGACCTCCCGGTGCACGTACACACTCATGACACTCCGGGTGGGCAGCTGGCTACCTATGTGGCGGCCTGGATGGCCGGTGCCGACGCTGTTGACGGCGCCGCAGCTCCGTTGGCGGGCACGACAAGTCAGCCGGCGCTGTCCTCGATCGTGGCGGCCGCCGCGCACACCGAGTACGACACCGGCTTGTCGCTTCACGCGGTGTGCGACCTTGAGCCGTACTGGGAGGCATTGCGCAAGGTCTATGCGCCTTTCGATGTTGCGGCATCGGTTCCTCCTTCTCCGACGGGTCGGGTCTATGCCCACGAGATTCCCGGCGGTCAGCTGAGTAATCTGCGGCAGCAGGCCATCGCGCTCGGACTCGGTGACCGCTTCGAGGACATCGAGGCGAACTACGCAGCCGCAGACCGGATGTTGGGCCGGCTGGTGAAGGTCACCCCATCGAGCAAGGTGGTGGGGGATCTGGCGCTGGCGATGGTCGGAGCGGGTATCGATGCCGATGACTTCGCCGCGAACCCGGCTCGCCATGACATTCCCGACAGTGTGATCGGATTCCTGCGTGGCGAATTGGGTGATCCTGCGGGCGGCTGGCCGGAACCGTTGCGTACCAAGGCCCTCGATGGCCGGGGTCCCTCGAGGCCGATCCAGGAATTGTCCGCCGAAGACGAAGCGGTGCTGACTGCGCCGGGGCCGAAGCGTCAGGCAACCCTGAACCGGCTGCTGTTTCCGGGACCCACGGCGGAATTCGAGGCGCATCGCGACGAGTTCGGCGATACCTCACGGTTGAGCGCCAACCAGTTCTTCTATGGTCTGCGTCACGGCGAGGAGCACCGGGTCAAACTCGAACCTGGCGTCGAATTGCTGATCGGGTTGGAGGCGATCTCCGAACCCGACGAGCGGGGAATGCGGACGGTGATGTGCATCCTCAACGGTCAGTTGCGGCCGATCGTGGTGGCCGACCGCAGTATCGCCAGCGAGGTTCCGGTTGCCGAGAAGGCCGATCGGGCCGACCCGGCCCACATCGGTGCTCCGTTCGCCGGGGTGGTCACGGTCAATGTCGCCGAGGGGGACACCGTCGAAGCCGGCCAGTCCGTCGCCACCATCGAGGCGATGAAGATGGAAGCGGCGATCACCGCGCCTGAATCGGGCACGGTCACGAGAATCGCGGTCGCGCGGACCGCACAAGTCGAAGGCGGCGACCTCCTGGTCGTCGTCGGTCAGTAGGTACTTGTGACGATGAATACTGTCGCGCTCGAATTGGTGCCGCCCAATCTCGATCGCGGGACAGGTGATGCCGTGGAGGAAGCGCAGAAGGTGGCCCGGCTTTCTGCGGAATGCGGCGTGGGAGAGCGTCTCGGCCACGTCATGATCCCGGCAATGATCGCCGAAGACGACGACCGTCCGATCGAGATGAAGCCCAAGATGGACGTTCTCGAGTACTGGTCCCGGCTCCAGTCCGAATTGCCGGGTGTGCGTGGGTTGTGCACCCAGGTCACCTCGTTCTCGGACGAAACGGTGCTGCGTGATCGGCTGACCGGATTGAGCACGGCCGGGTTCGACGGCGTGATTTTCGTCGGTGTGCCGCGCACCATGAACGACGGCGACGGTACGGGTGTCGCACCGGCCGACGCATTGTCGAAATTCGACGGCCTGGTCGCGAACCGCGGGGTGATCCTGATCCTGATCCCGACCCGCACGGGCGAACAGGGCCGGTTCGCCTTCAAGTGCGACAAGGGCGCCACCTTCGCCATGACCCAACTGTTGTACTCGGACACCGTGGTCGACTTCCTGCGCGAGTTCGCCCGGAAGAATGATCACCGGCCGGAAGTTCTGTTGTCGTTCGGGTTCGTACCCAAGGTGGAGAGCAGAGTTGGCCTCATCGACTGGCTGATCCAGGACCCGGGCAATAAAGCCGTCGCGCAGGAACAGGCCTTCGTCAAATCGCTGGCCGCCGGTGAGCCCGCCGACAAACGGCGGCAACTGGTTGACCTCTATAAGAGTGTCATCGATGGATTGGCCGACCTGGGTTACCCCGTGAGTCTGCACTTCGAAGTGCCATACGGTGTTTCGAGGCCCGCGTTCGAAACGTTCGCCGAGATGCTGGCTTACTGGTCGCCCGGGCAGTCGTCCTGAGCGGACCGGGATGAACGCACGGTCCTGTCCCACCCAGATGCGGGTGATGGGGGTGTTGAATGCCACCCCCGATTCATTCTGGGTTGACAGCAGATTCGACGTCGCTGCACTTGCGGTCGCGGCCGGACGGCGGATGTTCGACGCCGGGGCGTGGGCAGTGGACGTCGGTGGCGAATCGTCTCGACCGGGCGCGGTGCCGGTATCGGTCGACGAGGAACTCGCCCGCGTGCTCCCCGTCGTCGCCGGGCTGGTGCACCTGGGCACGGTGTCGGTGGACACCCGCAATCGCGAAGTGGCCGAGGCCGCGGTGCGGGCCGGCGCCGGCATCATCAACGACGTTTCGGGCAAGCTCTACGACCTCGCCGGGCACCTCGGGGTCGGCTACGTGAGCATGCACTCGCATACGGTGCCCGTCCTGGCAGGAGTGTTCCCGCAGTACGACGACGTGGTGAGCGAGGTCACCAGCTTTGTCACAGGCGTCGCGCAGACAGCTATCGCCGGTGGTGCGCACCCCGTGTGGATCGACCCCGGTATCGGGTTCGGAAAATCGGCCGACCACAACTTGGAGTTGCTGCGTCACCTTCCGGCGATCTGCAGCGGGCGCTTCCCGGTGCTGCTGGGTGTCAGCCGAAAGTCATTCATCGGGCACGTCACCGGCCGCGGAGTCGAGCACCGGCTGGCCGGATCGTTGGCCGCGGTCGCGCCCGCCTGGGCCGCCGGCGTCGATGTCATCCGGGTTCACGATGTCGTGGAGACACTGGACACCATCGCGATGCTGCAGGCGATCTGGGGCTGACCACCGCCGCACGAATCGGCCCTCGACGATTGTTTTCTGAACCGAGACCGTCGTGGGCGCCGGTCTGCGTCCGCAGGCTTGGCTGTGACGAGCCGTTCGGTGCCGAAAGCCGACGACAACCACCCTGGCTGCCGCGCAGTGCCGTTCGCCATGATCCACAGGCCGCACGGCAATGACCCTCACAGCCAATTCACAGATAGCAACGTCGGCAGGAAGCCTGAGGGTGCCTTTCCTGGGGCGCGAAAAGCACTGTTGTGCTGCAGTTTTGGAAATTGACGCCGAATATTGACGGTGGTTTTGAACTGAACCGGGCATCGCCACGGGTCCCGAAAGGGGCGCCCCACCAACGGAAAAGTTTTGGTTAGTGTCACCCTCGCTGATCTGAGGAAGCCGCGGGTCCGGGGTGGCGCACACACAAGGTGGCGCCTCCCGGACCTGTGCGGGAGACAGGGGGATGGGCAGTTGGCGTGGGTGTCATCGCGGGAGGGCTTCCCGGTCCTGCCGCGGGAACTGAAGAACGTCTCCGACGCCGTGCGCCTCACGCCGGGACCGCCCGTACCGCAGCTGTTGCGACCGAGCAAGATTCGAGTGGCAACCGATGGCGATGCCGCGATGATCGCCGAGTGGATGAACCGGCCGCACCTCGCCAAGGCCTGGGAGTACGACTGGCCGGTGGAGCGCTGGCGTAAGCATCTGAATGCCCAAGTGGAAGGCGACTATTCACTGCCGCTCGTGCTGAGCATCGGTGGAGTGGATCGTGGCTATCTCGAAATCTACCGCGCTGCGAAGGATTCCATTGCCGACCGGTATGACAGCGAGCCCCACGATCTCGGTCTGCACGGCGCGATCGCCGACGAAGAGTTGGTCAACCGGGGTCTCGGTCCGATGCTGCTGCCCAAGATCGTCGCAAGCGTCCTGGCCGCCGATCCCGACTGCGAGCGGATCATGTTCGACCCCGACCACCGCAACACCACCGTGCGTGGATTGTGCGAGTTCGTCGGTTGCCGGTTCCTCGGTGAGCACGAGATGTCCAATCGCAGGATGGCGCTCTACCAACTCGACCGGAGCACCGCCGGGAAATGGATGGCCTGAACCCGTCGTGTCAATACGGCTGACTGACAGCCGCTTTCAACGCAATCAACTAGATGCCGTACCGGAAACGAAAGGTGAGGCTGGTCTCATCGACCCGCTGTAACACACATATATGACCGCTACCGATTCATCAACATCGTCCGCTGTGAGCGAGGGGCTGGTCTCCATCCTGCGGGACGATCTCGAACTGCCATGCCAATCGCTGAGTGCCAGCACACGTCTCGTCGACGACCTCGGCATGGATTCGGTCTCGTTCGCGGTGGGCCTGGTGACCATCGAGGAGAAGTTCGGCGTGCAGCTCAGCGAGGAAGACCTCATCACCTGCCGCACCGTAGGTGATCTGCAGTCGGTGATCGACGAGCGGAGCGCGGCATGAACCCGCTCGCCGGCGCCCTGCGGGAGGCCATGGTCGGTTCGCCACATGACCTTGTGGTGCTGGACCGCGAGACCGACACCTGGCAGCGCCGCCCCTGGCCCGAGGTACACGGGATCGCCGAGCACGTCGCGGCCTACCTGTTGCGGCGGGACCATCCTGGCGCCGTCGGCCTGGTCGGTGAACCGACGGTGGAACTGGTTGCCGCCATTCAGGGCTCGTGGCTTTCGGGATCGGGCGTATCGATCCTTCCGCGTCCCCAGCGGGGCGCCGAACCGTCCGAATGGGCACGAGCCACCCTGGCCCGGTTCGCCGGCATCGGCGTGACGACGGTGTTCAGCTACGGCCCCACCTTGCGGCTGCTACAGGATGTCGACTCACCGCTGACGGTGTGTGATGTGGCCGATGCCGCACGCACCTCCACCTCGGCGCAGCTGACGTACCCCGACCACGCGGAGGTGGCCATCCTGCAGGGCACCGCCGGGTCCACCGGCACACCACGTACCGCGATGCTTGCGCCGGAGGCGGTACTCAACAACATTCTGGCCGTCACCGAGCGACTATCGCTGAGCCGCAACGATGTTGGCTGCTCATGGCTGCCGATCTACCACGACATGGGGCTGGCGATGGTGTTGGCGTCGACCATGTCCGGTATGCCGCTGTGGCTGGCGCCGACGGGTGCCTTCTCCGCCGCGCCGCTGCGGTGGGCCGAATGGCTCTCCGAATCGTCGGCCACATTTACCGCGGGGCCGAACTTCGGCTATTCGGTGCTCGGCAGATTCGCCAACCGGGTTTCCGACGTCGACCTCGGTGCGGTGCGGATCGCGATCAACGGTGGTGAGCCGGTCGACTGCGCCGGTGTCGATCGATTTGCCATCGGCATGAGCAGGTTCGGTTTCGACGCGACGGCGATGGCGCCTGCCTATGGGATGGCCGAGGCGACCTGCGCGGTGACCATCCCCGCGCCGGGAGAAGGTCTGCGCATCGATATTCCCGACGCGGCGGACACCGGCCGGCGCTTCGCATTGCTGGGTCGACCGGTGCCGGGTATGGAGATCCGCATCGTCCCCTCTGCTCACGATGAGACCGGCGCCTCCGGCGAGGTCGAGATCCGTGGCTCCTCGATGATGACGTCCTATCTGGGGAACGCGCCCGTCGACGCGGGCGGTACCGGCCAATGGTTCCCGACGGGCGACATCGGCTATCTGGTCGACGGTGCACTGGTGATCTGTGGTCGATCCAAGGAGATCATCACGATCGCGGGACGCAACATCTTCCCCACCGAGATCGAGCAGGTCGTCGGCGAAGTTGCCGGGGTTCGTGAAGGAGCGGTGGTCGCCGTCGGTACGGAATCCGGTGCCGCGCAGTCGCGGCTTCTGGTGGCGGCGGAGTTCACCGGCACCGAACAGGACACCACCCGCAGCGCCGTGATCCGGCGAATCGTGTCGGTGTGCGGCGTGACGCCCGCCGACGTCGTGTTGATGTCGCCGGGGTCGCTGCCACGCACGTCGTCAGGAAAGCTCCGGCGGTTGGAGGTCCGTCGCCAACTGGAGGCCGCGCGGTGAACGCGCGGCCCGTGCGATGAGTTTTACCCTCGTCCCGAGTCAACTCAGCATCCAGCGCTGACCGAACGGGAGAGAACTCGTGGCCCAACTACTCAAAGTCCAGAATTTCAACGTCTCCAGCGATGGATTCGGCGCAGGAGAGAACCAGAGCTTTGAGCGTCCCTTCGGCCACGCCGATCCGGGGACGATGTTCGCCTGGGCCGGCGCCACGGCGAGCTGGCCCAACCGGACCGAGCCCGGCGGCAGTCGCGGCCTCGACGACTATCTGACCCGGGACTTCCACCACAACATCGGTGCCGAGATCATGGGCCGCAACAAGTTCAGTCCGTACCGCGGCCCCTGGCAGGATCACGCCGACTGGCAGGGCTGGTGGGGTGACGTGCCGCCGTTCCACACCCCGGTCTTCGTGATGACCCATCACCCACGGCCGTCATTCAACCTGTCCGACACCACGTTCCACTTCGTCGATGCCGATCCGGTCACCGTGCTAGAGCAGGCCCGGGCCGCCGCCCAGGGCAAGGATGTCCGGCTGGGAGGGGGAGCGTTCACCATCCGGGAGTTCCTGGACGCCGACCTGATCGACACCCTGCATGTGGCGGTTGCCCCGGGAAAGCTGGGCAGCGGGTCTCGGCTCTGGGAGTCACCCGAGGAGTTGGACGACCGCTTTCACCATGACGTGGTGCCGAGCCCGGGCGGCGCGGTCACTCATCACTTGTTCTGGCGGAGATGAACTTTCAGGGGCGACAGTAGTCTGACGCTCGTGCCGACACTGTCATGCCGTGGCCGGACACCGAGGTGTCGACATACAGGTGTCCGTCGGTGGGAATCGGGACGCCGTCGAACAGAATGGTGTCCAGCCGGGCATGGTCGATGAAGTATTCGATATGTCGTAGGTGCGCGGTGGCAGCGGCGACCGGCAGGTGCAGCGCGGGAGCGCAGTGGGCGGAGACCTCAAGGTTGTGGGCAGCCGCCACGGACGCGGCCGACAACCAGCCGGTGTAGCCGCCGCAACGCGTGACGTCGAGTTGAAGGCAGTCGACAACGGGGGCCAAGCGCCGGGCCTCGTAGTTGTCGGAAATGTACTCGCCTGCGGCCACATCACATCGCATCGTGTGCCGCAGCAGGCCGAGTGAATCGGTGTCGTCGCTGCTGACCGGTTCCTCGAACCAGGTGATACCCAGCTCGTCGAGATGATGGCCCATCCGCCGAGCCTGTGCCGGAGTGTAGGCGCCGTTGGCGTCGACCATCAGCTCCGCGCCGTCGCCGGCCAGGTGCCGTAGGTCATTGATGCGCGACAGGTCGCGGGCGATGTCGCTGCCCCATCCCTGGCCTATCTTGATCTTCATTGCGGTGCAACCGGCAGCCTGCCATTGGTCGATCTGTTCGGCGAGCTGTTCGTGGTCGAGGTTGGTGAATCCGCCAGAGCCGTAAATGGGCACGCCCGAACGTGCCGGGCCGATGAGGCTGCCCAACGACTGGCCGTACAGCCGGGCCTTGAGATCCCACAACGCGATGTCGACGGTGCTTAGCGCCTGCATCACCAGGCCCCGGGTGCCGTAGTTTCGGCAAGCCCGGTGCATCGCGGCCCAGGCGCCGGCAACGTCATCGGTATGTCGGCCGAGCACCACGTCCCGTAAGTGGTGCGTGACGACACCGGCCGCAGCCGGTGAACTGTAGGTCCAGCCGGTGTCGGTTTCTCCGGCGGCCCGGACCTGCACGACAACCGCGCTGGTGGCATCCCAGGTCAGGGTCCCGTCTGACTCCGGCCCGGGGGTGGGGACGGTGTAGGTGGTGGCCTCGAGCTGTGTGATCGAAGTGGAATTCATTGGTGTGCATACCTTTTGCGGAAGCAGGTTCAGGATTTTGCGGCGTGTTCGACCATGATGTCGGCGGCCCGCGCGGCCAGCGCCATGATGGTCAGGGCGAGGTTTGCCGCGCCCTGAGTGGGCATCACGCTGCCGTCTACCACGTAGAGGCGCTGCACGCCGAAGACTCGATGCTCGCGATCGATGACCCCGCTCTCGGGCCGGGCGGCCATCCGGGCGCCGCCCACCAGATGCGCGTAGCGCTCGATGGAGATGACTTCCTGCGCTCCGGCGGCGCGCAGCATGTCGGACATCAACTCGGTGGCGGCGGCGATGAGCAGTTTGTCGTTGTCGCACTGGCTGTAGCTGAAGTGCGCCACCGGAAGGCCGTGCCGGTCCTTCTCGTCAGCCAGCGTCACCCGGTTCTCGGGTTGCGGCAACAGTTCGCACAGCGCGCCGAGAGTCGCCCAGTGCACGTAATCGCGCATGTACTCGCGCAGTGTCTGTCCCCAGTGCCCCTGTGCAGCCACATGTTCAGACCAGGTGATCGGCAACGGGCTGACGTTCTGAACGGAGAACCCCCGTCGATAGCGTTTGGTGGGATCGGTTTCGTAGAACTGCTCGGTGCTGGCCTCTGGCGGCGGAGCCTTGTACATCCGGATCTCGTCCTCGAACCGTCCGGCCACCTGCGGGGCGCCCTGCACCATGATGTGGCGCCCGAGCTGATCGTGGTCGTTGCCCAGTCCGTCCGGATAGCCGTTCGTGGCCGAAAGCAGCAGCAGCCGGGGGGTTTCGATGGCATATCCGGCGACCACCACGGCACGCGCGCGCTTGCGGATCGTCCCAGGGCCAGTCCTGCCCGGCGACCGGCAACTCTGCCTCGATCTGTTCGTAGTAGTGGCGTAGGTCCTGGTAGGCGATGGGCCAGTCCGCCCCGACCCCGTCGACGCTGTAGGTATGGAAGTCCGAGGGGTGGAACCTGGGCGTGTAGCCGGCGTAGTGCACCATCGAACCGCCGACGCCGCGTCCGGAGTTGTTGGACCCCAAGGGAACCGGATTCGCACCACCGATCTGGCGTGGCTCCGTCCAGTACAGACCGTGGGACGCGCGCTCGTCGCTGACCCAATCGGAATCTGGACTCCAGAACGGGCCGGCATCGATGAGCACCACGCTCCAGCCGGCCCGCACCAACCGCTGACCGAGAGTCGCGCCCCCGGCACCGGCCCCGACGATCACCGCATCGACCTCATCGTCGTTGCGGTAGCGGCGCATGTCGGCCCTCAGCTGGTGGTTGGTCCGAGAACCGTCGTTGGGGATGAGCCACGCCGAGGCATTGCGGTGCCGTACCGCGCGCGGGCTATCCATCGGTGTCCTTTTCGGGCAGGTCGTCGTCGTGCCGGCGGGCTCGCTCGACGCGGCGGGCGAACGGGACCGGGGCGGCGGCCCGTTGGTCGCCCACTTCGAAGGACTCCCGCGCATTGATGCCGGGATTGAGGTATCCCCGCGGATAAGCCGGCCCGGGGAAGCCCATCTCATTCCACGCCCACGGATGCGAATAGAACGCGGTACAGGCGTAGCGAGTCCACAAGCCCCACACGCGGCCGGCCGTCACCCCGTGCCAATCGTCGCCGCGGCCGGCCAGGTCTTGGACGTGTTGCAGGAGCCGGGCCTGCCTGCGCTCGTCGAGTTCGGCATAGCCGTGGCCGTAATGCGCATGGGCGTCGGCGTCGAGGCCGGCCAGGCTGTCCCGCCAGGCCTGCCCGTCTTCGGGCATGTCGTCGTAGTGCCAGCCGTCGGTCTCGAAGGTGGCCAACCGCTCGTCGATGAGCGCCAGCACCGGCACTCGGGGCTCGCTGTCCTGGGCCAGCATCAGATCCAGCATGGGGCTCGCCACCGCCACTTCTGCCGGGGTGAAAAAGGACAGGCCCGCCGGAAGCGTCAACCGGGCCAGCACTGCTCCCGCGGTCACCTGGTCCCACTGGTCGGCCCGGGCCAGCACATCGAAACCGGCGAATCTGCCTCGCCCGTGCGGGGTGATGCCCTGCTGTCCGGGAGCGCGAAACCGCATCAGTCCGACCGTCCTTCACCCAGTGGGTGCTCCCGGCGCAGGACCGCGGCGAGCAAACCCATGCCGCCCACCAGTGAGGCCAACAGGGGAGCGAAGGTGGGAGGGCCGGATTCCATGTTGTATTTGGTGATCCCACCGGGGCGCTGCCGTACGCCCCGGAGGTGCAGATAGGTTCCCTGCAGTCCGTTGGCGACGATCAGGATGCTGGCGGCGGGTAGCACGGTGTGCGCGGCACGGGGTGAGAAGAATGCCGCCAGCCCGGCAGGTACCGCCGCGGGCACGATGACGATCGGCCAGTACATCATCCGGTTGCCGAAGCTGGCCGCATCGTGCGACAGATAGATCTCGGCGGTCGTGATGGCTGCGCCGGCAGCGGTGAGTGCCGAGAGCGTCCGCTCGAACCGGCCCGTCCGGATTGCCCGTACGGCAGCTCCGACGGGGTTCATGACCGGTCCTGCTTCTCGTTCGGAAGGTACTGCTGCAGTTTCTGTTTGATGCCTTGCTTGACGAAACCCTTGGTGTCCTCGTCTCCGCCGATCACCGCCTGCACCAGGGACTTTACCTGTTCGTAGGTGGCGTGCGGCGGGATCGGCGGCACGTCGGGGTCGCACCGCACATCGAGTACGGTGGGTCGATCGGCCGCCAGAGCCTGGTCCCAGGCCGGCCCGAGTGCCTCGGGATCGTCGATGTTGGCGCCGTGCAGGCCGAGACTGCGGGCGAAAGCGGCATAGTCCACATCCGGAAGATTCTGGGTTTCGGGGAATTTGGGGGAGTTCTCCATGGCCCGCATCTCCCAGGTGACCTGGTTGAGATCGTTGTTGTGCAGTACGGCGATGATCAGCCGCGGGTCCGACCACTGCTGCCAATATTTGGCGATGGTGATCAACTCGGCCAGACCGTTCATCTGCATGGCGCCGTCGCCGGCGAACGCGATGGCGGGCCGGTCGGGGTGGGCCCATTTTGCGCCGATCACATACGGCACACCCGGGCCCATGGTGGCCAGGGTCCCAGAGAGTGACCCTCGTACTCCGGCAGGGAATTTGAGATGACGGGCGTACCAGTTCGCCGCGGATCCGGAATCGGCGGTGACGATGGCGTCAGCCGGAATGCGTTGGGAGAGCTCCCAGAAGATGCGCATCGGATTGATCGGGTCGGCCCCTGTCATCGCGGTGCGCTGAACCGTGGTCCACCAGCTGCTGACCTGTTCCTCCACGTGCTCCCGCCATGATCGGTCGGATTTGCGGTGTAGCAACGGGATCAAGGCTGGCGATGCGCGCGGTTGCCGAGTACGTCGTTCTCCGGGATATCCCGGTAGCCGTAATGATCGTTCGCCGGGCACCGGGCCTCCGGCCACTGTGTACGCGGGTTTGAGATCGGGACCGTCGGCGAGCACCCGCTGTGCGATGAAGCCGGCCGCATCGTCGAGTAGGGGATGCGGGCCGTCGGCAGCCATCGCCTGCCCGACATAGCACTGGTCGCGGATCCACACGTAGCGGTAGTCGTAATTGCGCCCGGTGTCGGCGTGTTCGGGCAGGCTCATCGTCGCCGCGGCGACGGTGCCCCCACCAGGCGGGGTCATACCTCTGAGTACCGCATAAGAGTGCCGGGCATCGTGGGGCGCGATACTGGTGTCCAGGGAGGGAACCGTGGCACGCCAATGGGTTTCGGTGCGTTCCCACAGTTTTCCCGCATCCGGCAGCGGATCCGACGGGGCGGCCACAGACAGTTCGACGACGATGTCGAGGAACCCACCTTCGGGAACGGTGAGGTTCGCGCGCAATGCGAGGCCATCCTTGCGCGACACCGAGGCGTGCGGGACGCCGGCCAGCCGCAATCGCAGATCGCCGACATCGGCATGCCAACAGCCCTGATCATCGCGTGCGAGGCGGGCCATCGTGCGACGGTCGAACCCAGCGGCCGGTGAGAACACCAGCTGCACATCGGCGTCGCCGCGGACTGCCAGGAGCCGGCGGAGCAGGATCGCCCGTTGCGGGTCACCGGGAAAGGCCAGCGCTTCCCGACATTCGATGATGCCGTCGTGGGTCACCCAGCGAGAGCGCCAGATCAAGCTGCCCTCTTCGTAATGCCCTCCCCAGACGAACCGCTGGGTGGGGGTGATCGCGAAGACGCTTCGTCCGCCGATCAACGATGCGAAGACCGCGTCGTCATCCCAGCGCGGCGCACACATCCAGCACACGTCTCCGCGCGGTCCGATGAGCGCACCCCGATGCCCGTCGGCGAGCAGTGCATACTCACGCAACACATGTGGTTCGAAGATGGACTCGGTCATGTGCGATGTCCAGAGGCGCCGCGCGGAGTGCGGGACGTGTTCCGACACGGAATCCAGGCCGGGCCGCCGATGCGGTCCGGCACCAACCACATCCCGACTGCAAGGTGATAGCAGAACAGCAGTGCCCACAACAGGATGGCGGCGTTGGTCAAGGCCAGGGGACCGGACTCATGGTGAGCCGCCGCAACTGCCGAGATGATCACCAAGAACAATGACGCGGTGGCGAGCGTGGCGCTGAAGACCAGAGCGACGCGCCGCCACACCGAGGCGAGCGCGGCCGCCACCCCGATGCCGAGCAGCGTTGCGCTCAACGCGGGAGTCAGTGGCAGCCACGACGTTCCGTCGTACGCGTCGATCAGGCCGACCACACCGATCACGATGGCCGGGACCGCCTCGATGCGCAGCATCCATCGCGCCTGATGCCAATGGGACGGATTCAGGCTCACCCGGCGCAGACCGCCCTGTTCTGATGCCCTGCTGCGACCACCTCGCGCCATAGCCCTCCGCTCCAAGTGCTGCTGGGGTGGGGATAGCGCAAGGGTTTCCAATCAGCGATTGGTCCAAACCGGCACGTTGTGCGAGCCGCACAACGTGCACATCGCAACTACAATTGGCCTGATCGTGAAAACTGACTCCTCGATGACCGACGGCAGGGGCGCGGGCGACACCGACGGGTACGCCGCCCAGCTCGAACGTGCCACCCGCGGCCTGCTCGCGCTCAACGTCATCGCCCTGGAGCACTTCGAGAAACGCATCGGGCTGTCGTCGCTGCGCGCCCTGCAGTCGTTGGGCCGGATCGGTCCCTGTTTGGTGAGCGCGCTGGCTCAGGACCTACAGGTGGCGGTGTCGACCGCCAGCCGGCTGGCCGACCGGCTCGCCGAGGCCGGGCTGATCACCCGCTCCGTATACCCGCAGAACCGCCGGGCCACCCTTCTGGATCTGACCGATGACGGCCGAGCCATCCTGGACGATCTGGTGGCCTATCGCGTCGAGCTGTTCGAAGGCGTGACCACCGCCCTCGGGCGCGTCGAGCGCAACAATCTTCTTCGCGGAGCCACAGCGTTCACTGTCGCTTACCGCGCCCTGTCCGACGGTGACAAACCGGGCGCCCCATAGGTTCGTTGCGCATCTAATCGCGGCAACGCATCCCGCGCTCGAAGGTGCGGATGACGGCGGGAGCGGCGGCGTGTTGGGGCATGAGGCCGTTCTTGGAGTCCTGGCAGGCCCACATGACCAACCCGTAGAGCGCGTGTTCGAGCCACTGCGTGCTCGATTCGGGGTCGAACATGCCTTCGGCCTGGCCGCGTTCGATCAGATTCGTGAGATAGCTGTTGTCAGGCATCGCCTCGGCCGGCAGGTCACGGAGCACATTGGGGTCGTCGAAAAGAAACAACAGCCGGTTGCCGACCGAGATCATCGCGTTGATGACGCGCCGCATGGCATCGACCGGGCAACCATCTTCGGGCGCGGCGGCCGCCACCGCGTCGGACACGACTCGCACCGAGTCGACGATGGTGGCGTTGACCAGGCTTTCCCGGTCGGGAAAGTACCGATGCACCGTGGTACGGCCGACGCCGGCCGCCTTGGCGATGTCCGGCAATGTCGCGGTCCGGTCATCGGCCAGGACGACGGCGGCGGCCTCGATGATCGCGGCGCGGGTACGCGCCTGAGTAGCCGAGAGCTCGCCGATGCGCATCCGTCGATGGTATCGGCGACCGTCACGACGGTCTTGCCACCGGTATCGGCCTGGTCCGGTCCGACAGGAACCGTGCCGGACGTTGCCGGACCGGCAGCGGCCACCAGAACCACCGCCCGAGGATCGCGGCGATCGTCGGAGTCATCAGCGAGCGAACGACGAGGGTGTCGAACAGCAGGCCCAGGCCGATGGTGGTGCCGCCCTGGCCGATCGCGATCAGATCACTGGTGGCCATCGAAGCCATCGTGAAGGCGAACACCAGGCCCGCTGCGGTGACCACGCCGCCTGTGGCGCCCATGGCCCGGATGATGCCGGTGTTGATGCCCGCGCCGACCTCTTCCTTCATCCGGGACACCACCAGCAGGTTGTAGTCCGATCCGACGGCCAGCAGGATGATGACCGAGAACGCCAGGGTCATCCAGTGCAGGTCGATTCCGAGTAGGTACTGCCACACCAGGACCGACAGGCCGAACGATGCGGCCAGAGACAGGATCACCGTGCCCACGATCACGAACGACGCGATCAGCGCGCGGGTGATCAACAACATCACGATGAAGATCAACGTGATCGCGCCACAGGCCGAGATCAGCAGATCCCATTGCGCGCCGACCTGGATGTCCTTGTATGTGGCCGCGGTGCCGCCGAGGTAGATCTTGGCGTCGGCCAGTGGCGTCGTCTTGACCGCCTCGCGAGCAGTCTTGAGGATCGGGTCGACATGCGAGATGCCTTCGGAGGTAGCCGGATCCACGTCGTGAGTGATGATGAACTGGGCCGCCTGACCGTCCGGCGAGACCATCAGCTCCAGCCCGCGTTTGAAGTCCGGGTTGTCGAACGCCTCGGGCGGCAGGTAGAACGAATCGTCATTGCGGGCCTCGTCGAACGCCTGGCCCATCACCGACGCGGTGTCGGTCATCTTGCCGATCTGGTCGACCAGGCCGTTGAACGTGCTGAACATCGTTTTCATGGTGCCCTGCATGGACTTCGAGATGGCGATCATCGGCGGCAGTTGCGCCACCAGCTGCGGCATCAGCTGATCCATGTCGTTCATGTTCTTCACCGATTCCGAGAGGGTCTCGGTCATGGTGTCGATACCGTCGAGCCCGTCGAACATCGAGCGCATCGAATGACACATCGGGATGTCGTAGCAGTGCGGCTCCCAGTACAGGTAGTTGCGGAGCGGGCGCATGAAATCGTCGAAATCAGCCATGTGATCCCGCATTTCGTTGGTGCTGGCCTGCATCTCGTTCATGCTCGCCGTGAGTTCGTGGGTGATATCGGTCATCCGGTTCATCAGGCCCAGCATGTTCTCCATGATGGCGATCATCCGGCCCAGATCATCGGTGAGCGTGTTCATGTCGCCCATGCGTTCCCGCAGGAACTGCAGGTTCTCGGTCATCGACACCGACTGCATGCTCACCTGGAAGGGCACCGAGCTGTGTGCGATCGGGCGGCCCAGCGGGCGGGTGATGCTCTGTACGCGCGCGACGCCGGGCACGCGGATCAGCTCGCGGGCGATCTTGTCCAGCACGATCATGTCGGCCGGGTTTCGCAGGTCCCGGCCCGCGTCGACGAGCAATAGATCCGGATTCATGCGGGCGGCGGTGAAATGTCGTTCAGCGGCGGCATATCCGACGTTGGAGGGCAGATCCTTGGGGATGTAGAGCCGCTCGTTGTAAGACGTCTGGTATCCGGGCAGGGCCAGCAGGCCGACGAGTGCCACCGCGATGGCCGCCGCCAGGATCGGGACCGGCCAGCGCACCACCGAGGTGCCCAGGCGGCGCCAACCGCGGGAACGGATCTCGCGTTTGGCATCGAACCGGCCGAATCTGCTGCCGACGACCAGCATGGCCGGCGCCAATGTGAGTGAGGCCAGGACCACCACCGACATCCCGATGGCGCTCGGGATTCCCATCGAGCTGAAGTAGTTCAAACGGGTGAAGTGCAGGCACAGCATGGCGCCGGCGACGGTGAGACCTGAGCCGAGGATGACGTGCCCGACACCGTGAAATGCGGTGTAGTAGGCGTCTTCTCGTTCCTGCCCCTTCTGGCGGGCCTCTTGGTACCGGCCGACGAGGAAGATGGCGTAATCGGTTCCGGCCGCGATGGCCAACGAGGTCAGCAGGCTCACCGAGAAGGTCGACAAGCCGAGCAGGCCGGCGTGGCCGATAGCGGCGACCACACCGCGGGCAGCTGACATCTCCAGCAGCACCACGATGAGCATCAGCAACATCGTGGCGAACGACCGGTAGACCACGATCAGCATCACCGCGATCACGGCGATGGTGACGAAGGTGATTTTGACCATGCTCTTGTCGCCGGCTTCGTTCATGTCCGTAGTGAGCGGACCTTGGCCGGTGACATAGGCTTTCACGCCCGCGGGCGGATGGGACTCGTCGATGATCTTGCGGACCGCGGCGACCGATTCGTTGGCCAAGGTCTCGCCCTGGTTGCCGGCGAGGTTGACCTGAACGTAGGCGGCTTTGCCGTCGGTGCTCTGCGAGCCCGCCGCGGTGATCAGATCGCCCCAGTAATTCTGCACGTGCTGAACGTGTTCGGTGTCCGCCTGCAGTGTGCGGACCAGTTCGTCGTAGTACCGATGGGCCTCGGTGCCGAGCGGCTGATCGCCCTCCAGCACGACCATCGCGATCGTGTCGGAGTCGAACTGATCGAATCGCTCACCGATCTTCTTCATCGCCACCAGTGCCGGTGCGTCCTGCGGTGACAGGGAAACGGCGTGCTCGTGCCCGACGACCTCGAGCTGGGGGATCAGGGCGTTCAGGACGACGACGAGCACCACCCACGCCAGGATGATCGGGATTGATGCCACCCGGATGACACGGGCGACGCCGTTGTGACCAGGAGTGGCACTGTGGTTACTCATCAGGCGGCCTTGTCCAAGCAGAAGGCCTGGGCGTCGTGCTGGTTCACGGTCTGCTCGTCACGGACCTCACCGTTGACGATGATCCGGCAGCTGATCACTTCGCTATCTCCTTGGGCGACCACGTTGGCGAACACCGTGGGCAGGGTGGTGACCACTTCGTGCCGCCACGGCAGCGAGCTGAAGCTCTCGGTGTGGGGCTGGGCATCGGCGTCCAGGTAGCTGACGTGGCCACTGGTGCCGCTGGGCCCCTCGATCTCGTAGACGACGCGCTTCGGGTTGAACTCGACGATGTCGTCGCCGGCGGACTGCCCCGGTTCGGTGTTGATGTGGGTGCCGAAGATCCCGTGCATCCGGTTCATCGCGAATCCACTGATCGCAAGCGCGACCACGAGCACCAACGGAATCCAGAAGCGACTCGCAAGCCGAAATACCGCAGCCACGGCAAGATCCACCTCTCCGGTTCGGCGCGCGCCGACGGAAACCCCATCCGACCGCGTTTGATCGGCCGAACGTAACAGGCCCTAAGTGGATCGAGAACGTTCCATTAAGGGATTTTGAGATACCTCACAGTTGTTTGCGAAAGGGAATTTTTTGATGACCTACGCGGTGAGTAGACGTAGCGGCGATCCCGCGCAATAGGCGGCGATGTCCTCGACGATGTCGCGGTAGAAGATGGTCATCACACCTTCGGTGACGTAGCCGAGGTGCGGGGTCAGCAGAGTGTTGGGCAGGGTCCCCAACGGGTGCCCCGGGGGCAGGGGCTCATGTTGGTAGACATCGAGGGCCGCGCCGCGAATCTGCTTGCCACGCAGGGCGTCCACCAGCGCCTCCTCGTTGATGAGACCGCCTCGTGAGGTGTTCACCAGGATCGCCGAGGGCTTCATCGCGGCCAATTCGACGGCACCGATCAGGCCACGGGTGGAGTCGGCGAGCACCATGTGCAACGACACCACATCGGCGTCGGCGAACAGCGTCTCCCGCTCCACGCGGACCACGCCGGCCTTGCCGGCGCGCTCGTCGGTAAGGTTCGGACTCCACGCAATCACGTTCATGCCGAAGACCTTGCCGATCGCGGCGACCCGGCTGCCGATCCGGCCGACCCCGACCAGGCCCAGCGTCGCGCCGTGCAGATCGCTGCCGATGGTGCTCTGCCACTGCCCATTCCGGATGCGTTGGTCCTCGGTGACCAGGTGCCGCTGCAGGCCCAGGATCAACGCCCAGGTGTGCTCCACGGTCGGGGTGACGGCGCCGCCCGTGCCCGACACCGTGATACCGAGGCGGTGCGCGGCGGCGATGTCGATGGCGGCGTTGAACGGGCCGGTGGTAACCAGCAGCTTCAGGGCGGGCAGCTGGGACAGCAGGGTCGCGTCGATCGGAGTGCGTTCCCGCATCGCGACGACGACCTCGTGGCCGGCCAGCGTCTCGACCAGGGCCGGACCGGGGGCGATGTGCTCACGCAGTGAGGCGATCTCGACGGGCCGGGGGATGGGTGACCAGTCGACCGTAGCGGCGATGCCCTGGTAATCGTCGAGGACGGCGATGCGCAGCGGTTCGGTCATCGCTCAGTAGGCGTTCGGGTCGGTCTGCACGGCCGCGGGCACCGGATGCTGATAGAGGCGGGAGGCGTTCTCCCAGGTGATCTTGCGGATCGCGTCGGCCGGCAGGCCGTGAATCTGTTCGTGGATCGTGCGCTGGGTGTGCGGCCAGGTCGAATCGCAGTGCGGGTAGTCGGCTTCGAGCAGGATGTTGTCGGTTCCGATCCGCTCGTGCTGGATGAACGACGACTGGTCTTCGACCGCGCAGAACCAGAAGTTCCTCGCGAATACCTCGGCGGGGGAGAGCGTTTCACCCAACGCCTTCCAGGTTCCGTACATCTGGTGGTAACTGAGCATGTGGTCGAGTCGGTCGAGCAGACCTGCCACCCAACCGATTCCGCCCTCGGACAGACAGATCTTGAGATCCGGGTACCGGCTGGGTAGTCCCGAGTACAACCAGTCGACCGCGGCGGTGATGGCGTAGGCGAAAAACAGCACACCTTGAACATCCGGTGGGGCGTCATCGGTGGTGGACGGAGCCGAGCCCGAGGATCCGATGTGCAGATTGACCACTGTGCCCGTCTCGGCACACGCCGCCATCATCGGTTCCCAGTAGCCCGAGTGGATGGTCGGCAGGCCGAGCATGGCGGGGTTCTCACTGAAAGTCACAGCGTGGAAACCGCGTTCGGCATTCTCGTAGATCATCTGCGCACCGACCTCAGGGTCGAGCAGCCAGGGCAGCTGGCACGGAATGATCCGATCGGGGTAGGCCCCGGCCCACGCCTCCAGGTGCCAGTCGTTCCAGGCCCGCACCGCGGCCATCGCCAGATCCCGGTCTTTGGTCACCTGCTGCAGCCGCTGACCGGCGAACCCGGGCAGGAACGACGGGAAGTTCAACGATGCGTACACGCCGTTGAGGTCCATGTCCCTGACACGCTCGTGAATGTCCCAGGCGCCGCGGCGCATCTCGTCGAACCGCGCAGGCTCGAAACCGTATTCGGAGACCGGGCGCCCGACGACAGCGTTGAAGCCGACGTTGGGCAGCGACTGTCCGTCGTACATCCAGGTTTGACCACCGTTGTCGGTGTCGACGACCTTGGGGGCACGGTCGGCGAACTTGCGCGGCACCCGGTCGGTGAAGGTGTCCGGTGGTTCGACGATGTGATCGTCGACGGAGATCACGGTGTAGAGCCGTTCGGCCCGTTCGGGTTCCGGCAGGAAGGTCACCTTCCGGTCGGCGCCCTTGTTCGCGGTGGTGAAGTCGAGATTGCCGGCGAGCTCGTCGATGGACTTCATGAGGCAGTCTCCTTCTAGGTCAGCACGTCGGGGTCGGCCTTGATGGTCATGCGGGCCGCCCCGGCCCAGTACACGTCGGCCGCCCGTTCGATGAGAGAGGCCTTCATGCCGTACATGTCGGAGCGGTTCATCGCCGTGGGCTCACGGCCGGTGAGCATCACCTGGTACGCCAGCTTGCAGACCCGGTCGATCGAGGCGGCCCGATACACGGCCTCGGCCACGGTGCCCCCGGTGGTGATCACTCCGTGGTTGGCCAGGATGGTGAGGTTGGCCGTACCGATCCGCTCCGCCAGCTCGCCGGCCCGCGGTGCCGAATCGACCTCGCCGTCATAGGTTTCGACAAAACACATGTCATCGAGAAACAGCGAGCCGGTCTGGTGGACGAGCTCCGGCAGCTTCCCCAACGCCGCGATGAGACTCACGTAGTACGGGTGATTGTGGATGACGACGCGGGCATCGTCGCGCACACGATGCAGTTCGGTGTGGATGTGGATGGCCGGGGTGACATCCCAGCGTCCGCGAACCACCGCGGCGTTCTCGTCGACCACACAGATGTCGGATGCCGTGAGCTCCTGCCACCACAGGCCCCACGGATTGACCAGCATCTCGGTGCGGCCCTCGGGTTGCCAGGTGATGTGGCCGGCCATGTTCTCGGCGAACCCGATGGCGGCCAGGTGCCGGAACGCCACCGCCAGTGCCTGCTCTTCGGTCAGGTCGACGCCGATCGGTGGGGTCACCGACGGCGACCACACCTTCAATCCGCCCTGACGCATCTCACCGACGCTCATAGCCGTCTCCCATCCGCGTCCGGATATCTTCGCGGAGTTGACCTTTGGCGATCTTTCCACCCGAGGACCGGGGTAGCTCGCCGAGCACGATGAGCTTCTCCGGAAGCAGCTCCTTCGACATGCCCTGCGCCAGAAGGTGCTCGACGAGTCCGGGCAGATCGACGTCCTGGCCGTTGGCGCTCTCGACGTAGACGCACACCTTTTCGCCGAACACCGGGTCCGGCATCGCCACGGCCGCCGCCACCGCCACGGCGGGATGCGTCGTCACCGCATCCTCGACCTCGACGGCACTGACGTTCTTGCCGCCGCGGAGAATGAAATCGGAGGTGCGGCCGGTGACGGACAGGTAGCCGTCGGCGTCGACCTCGCAGACGTCACCCATCCGCATCCAGCCGTCAGGCGTGTAGAGCTTGTCGTGGTCCACCCCGCCGAGATAGCCGAGGCTGGTGGCCGGCCCCCGGCAGGCCGGTTGACCACGGCCCGTTGAGGTCACGTCTTCATCGCCGTCGAACAGGCGCACCGCCATCTCCGGCACCAGCTGCCCGGCGGTCCGCAGCCTGCGCTCCCGGGAGTCCCGCAACGTCGTCCCGCTCAACAGGCCGGTTTCGTTGGAGCCGTAGAACTGCAGGATGGTGGCGCCGGTGAGTTCTTCGAAGTCGGCAGCCCGTCGATACGGCAGCGCCTCACCGCCGGTGAACACCACCCGCAGCGAGCTCAGGTCGTTCTCGCGCGATGCCTGGTCGGCCATGATCATCAGCAATTGGGTACTGACACAGCACAACACGCTGACCCGGTGGCGGGCGATCGCCTCGCATGCGGCCTTGGCATCGAACTTCTCGAGCAGCACGGTGGTGGCCCCGAGGTAGATCGGCGTGGTGTGGGCGGTCCAGATGCCGAACCCGAACGGGGCAGGGATGACCGGGAGGAAAACGTCCTCGGAGCTCAGGGCGCCGTTGGCGACGGCCCGTTGATGGAAGTAGTGCCACCGGTTCTGGGTGTGCACAACGCATTTGGGCAGGCCCGTGGTCCCTGAGGTCGAATTGATCAGGAATACGTCATCGGCACCGACACTCGTTGCCGGTGGCCGCGGCGGGGCATCGGTGTCGAGGGACAAACCGTCGAGCACCAGTGGGCTGACCGCAGGCATCAGTCCGGACACAGTGGTTTGTGCCGACGACCGCCGCGCCGGGTCGGTGATCAGCAGGCGCGGCTGAGTGGTCCGCAGGATCTGGCCGGCCTCGCGGGTACCGGCGCGGGCACCGATCCCGACGACGACGGCGCCGCAGCGCTCGATGGCCACGAACAGCACGTGGATGGCGGCGGTGTCGCCGTGCCACACCGCCACCCGGTCACCCGGGGTGACCCCGGCGCCCGTGAGCTGGGTGGCGAGCAGTGTTGCAGCGGAGTCGAACTCGCTCCAGGTATGCGCGCCGGCGGGGTGGTCGACGTAGGCCGGCTTGTCTGGGTGGGTCAACGCGTGTTCGTTGACCGTCTGCGACAGGGTGCGGTCAGACCACCAGCCGGCTGATCGGTAGCGGGCCGCGTCTTCGGCGTCAATGACGGCGTCGCCGACCTTCATGGCCGAATCATATGAAAATAAGAGGCTGTGTCAACGGTCACAGCGTCCATCGGAGCTCACGGCCTTCGAGGGGTGGTCTGTGCCCAGGTGCGCACCATCGTCGGGTCGACGACACCCTCGACGCCCGGATACTGCTGAGCGTTGACCAGATGTGCCGCGGCCAGATCGCGGGCCCGCTGCGCGTCGCCCACGTCGATCGCGTCGATCACCTGCCGGTGGTCTTCCAGTACCGCCCGGCGCTCCTCGACGGGCACCGTCGAATGATCGGTCACCTGTGCGGACCAGTTTTGCTCGTGGGCGGACCACAGTGCCTCGAGCGCGCCCGCCAGGATGATCATCGTCTCGTTTCCGCAGTGGCGCACCAGCGCCTCGTGATACCGGCGGCTCGCCGAGGTGGCTTGCCGGAGGTCCGATACCGAGAGGACCGATTCTTCATGCAATTCACGGAGAATGGGCACCACCGTGCGCTTGCGGTCTGGGCGCTGGGCGCACAGCGCCGCACACGCCGGCTCGACCTGCAGCAGCGCCGTACCCACATCGGCGAGGCCGACCTGCCCGGCGCCGAGTACCAACCCCATGGTGTAAGCGAGGTTTGCCGCATCGGGGCGGTGCACCACCGCGCCGCCGAGCTTGCCGCGCCGTACCGTCAACAGCCCCTCGGCCTCGAGGATGCGCATCGCCTCACGCAGCGACGGTTTGCTGATCGGATACTCGACGAGCAGTTCGTCTTCCTTGGGCAGGATCGTGCCGTCGGGCAGTTCGCCGGTCAGGATCCGGCGCCGCAACTGATCGGCGACCTGTTCGGCAAGTCGCTGGAACCGGACGTTTGGCTGCGCCACGCATCGAGTCTGCCAGATGGCCGACCGATTGACGGAGCCCCGGAGCCTTGTTTCCAAATGATTTGTCTCATACGGTGAGCCATGCAGAAGTGGACCATCGGCACGCTGACAGTTCATTCCGTCCTCGAGACGCTGGTGCCGACCCGACCCGACCGGCTGTTTCGCGGGCTTCCGTCGGACCTCCCGAGCTGGCTGCAGCCGCACTATGTCGACGACGCGGGCAACCTGCTGGTGGCCATCCAGTCGTTCTTCATCGAATCTGGTGACGAGCTCGTGGTCGTGGACTGCTGCTTCGGGGAGGGCCACGACCTGCCGTACCAGATCCCGATGGACCCGGACCGGTATGGCCAGTCGCTGGCCGCAGCTGGATTCACCCCGGGCGATGTGACCACCGTCGTGTGCACCCACCTTCACCTCGACCATGCCGGGCGTAACACCACGCGGCAGGACGGGCCCTGGATACCCACCTACCCCAACGCGACCTATTTACTGGCCGCCGACGAGTACGCGTCCTGGCGGCAATCCTCGGCGCCGAACCGAGCTGCCGCCGAGACCGTCGAACCGCTTGTCGCACACGATGTTCTGCGGCTCACCGAGACCGACCACGCGATCAACGAAGAGATCCGGCTGATCGCGACACCGGGTCATACACCGGGCCACATGGCGGTGCGGCTCGAATCCGGCGGGGAAGTGGCGGTGATCAGCGGAGACGTCATCCACCACCCGCTGCAGATCACGCATCCGGAGGTGCAGCCGTTGCCCGACGAAGATCCAGGTGCGGCCGCGGTCACGCGCGCGCGGCTGCTGCAGAGTGTCGCCGACGAACAGGCCCTCCTTCTCGGAACCCACTTCGCCGCACCCACCGCAGGCACCGTCGTCTCCGACGGCGACCGGCTGATGTGGGTGCCGTTGTAACCTGTGGCGCCTCAGTCCGCGGTGTGCACGATCAGGATGTCGATCTTGACGCGGCGGGCAATGGTGTCGGGCACCGAACCCAGCAGACGTCCGGCGACGGAGTTCAGTCCGATGTCACCGACGACGATCAGATCTGCCTTGACGTCGGTGGCCAGTTTGACGAGTGCCTCGACCGGCGCGCCCTCGATTGCCTTCTCGTTGATGTCGCCGGCACCGGCAGCCTTTGCCCGGTCGCGGGCCACCTGGAGGATCTCGTACACGGGCGCGGCCCCGTGCAGCCGGTAGCCCTCTCCCTTGAGGCTGTCGGCAGCACGCGTGTCGACCACATGGTCGTGCGACGGCGCACGTGACCAGCCGCCCTTCTCCACCACGGGCTGATACGCGCTCGCGATGATCAGCTTGGCGTTCTCCTGCGCGGCGATCTCGCCGGCGCGGTGGACCGCGCGCAACGACGAGTCCGAGCCGTCGGTCCCGACCACGATCGTCCGATACGTGCTCATGTTGTCTCCGAACTGTCGGCTTAGCAGGACGACCAGGACATTAATGCACGTCAATCTTTCGCCGGTGGAGTTTCGGCCGCGTGCCGTGTCGAGGACAACCGAAGCAGGTGTCAACCGTCAGCCGACCTCACACAGATGGAGAGCGGTTCTCGGGCATAAGCGCAGGAAACGGCAACGTCGACGGTCCCTGCCAACTGAAGCCAACCGGAGCTGCTAACGTCACTTAAGCAATAAATGAAGTTACACTGGGTCAGTGACTTCACTTCGGCCCGTCACCTACGAGGACGTCCGCTGGGAGCCGCAGGGCAGGCGGTATGCGAGCACGGCGCCGCCCAGGTACGGCACCTATCATCCCGCGGTCCCAACCAGCATTGCCGACTTGGTCCTAGAACTGCCGTCATCTGTGTTGGCCGACGCTGAGTTGGCCAGTCGCGAGATCGGACGGTTTGACGCCGAACTTGGCGGCGAGATCGCTCCGTTTGCTGCGGTGTTGCTGCGGTCGGAGTCGGCCGCCAGCTCGCAGATAGAGAACTTGACCGCGTCGGCGCGCGCTATCGGTGAGGCTGAGCTGCCCGGTGGCAAGGCTAAGCGCAACGCGGAGGTGATCGTCGCCAACACTGCCGCGATGCAAGCCGCGATTGCTTTGTCCGACGCCGTGGACGCCAACGCCATCCTGACCATGCACCGCGCGTTGATGGTCAATGATCCGCGCCATACCCCAGGCGAATTCCGCACTGAGCCGGTGTGGATCGGCGGTGGGTCCACTCCGATCGGCGCGACGTTTGTCGGTCCGCGCCATGAATTGATCCCTGGGGCGATCGGCGATCTGATCGCGTTCGCGCAGCGCGCCGACATTCCTGCGCTTCCGCAGATCGCAGTAAGCCACGCACAGTTCGAGACCATTCACCCCTTCACCGATGGCAATGGCCGCACGGGCCGTGCGTTGGTACAAGCGATGCTGCGCAACAAAGATATGACCCGTCAGGTCACGGTTCCGGTCTCCGCCGGATTGCTGGCCGACACCGGCGCATACTTCGCGGCGTTGACGAGCTACCGCGACGGAGACGCAGCGCCGATCGTCGAGCGCTTCGCCGAAGCTACCGTTCTGGCTATCGGCAACGGGCGACGACTAGTCACCGATCTGCGCGAAATCCGGGAAACGTGGAACGACGTAATCGCCGCACGGTCCGATTCCGCGGTGTGGAAGGTCGCCGATTTATTGACCCGCCGCCCTGTCGTGAACGCTGCGCTCTTGGCGCAAGAGCTGAGCATCGAATCTACCAACGCGCACCGCTACCTCAACCCACTCGCCGAGGCGGGAATCCTCGTCGAGACAACAAATGGACCGCGCAACCGAGTGTGGCGGTCACCTGAAGTCCTTGCTGCGATTGACGCTTTCGCCGAACGCGCCGGCCGGCGAGGCTAACCTCGAAACGAGCGTGCTCGCTAAGCGTGTCCGCCGATCAGACGAGCTACGTGAGATGCAGGCTCACCTATTGTATTGAGCTTGTTTTGAGCGAGCGCTCGACCGACATGGAGTTGTCGGATGTGCGGGGTCCGGTGCGCTCAAGAACAAGACGCACACGTCAAACGAACGAGCCATGGCACCCCCGACAGGATTCGAACCTGCAACCGACCGGGTAGAAACCGGATGCGCTATCCGTTGCGCCACGGGGGCAAGTCGGACCACCACAATTTACACCGCGTTGGGTGTCGCTACCGAAACGGATGTGCACCACGTGGGCTGCTCGAACCGCAGCCGATGGCGGCCGCCCCGTTTCGCGACCTACCGGACAAACACCTCCCACCGATCGACGAAACCCGTACCTCGGCGTGAAGGGGCGGTGACGCGCGTCGGACGCCCGGCAAAGCCCTACGCGGCCACCGGTGGCGGACTAGCGTGGACGCTGCACTTGGTGGCCAGGGGAGGGGAGAGGGACCACGCTATGAGCGACGTGCCGGAGTTGGACGCGGCCGGACTGCCCGAAGAGCTGAGCGCAGTCGATCAGCTGTTGCATCGGGGTGAGGCAAACCCGCGAACTCGATCCGGGATCCTGGGTGTCGAGATCCTCGACACCACACCGGATTGGGAACGATTCCGCTCCCGGCTCGACCAGGCGTCGCGGAAGGTGCTGCGGCTGCGCCAGAAGGTCGTCATGCCGACCCTGCCCACCGCCGCTCCCCGCTGGGTCGTCGACCCCGACTTCAACCTCCACTACCACGTGCGGCGGGTGCGGGTTCCAGAGCCCGGAACGCTGCGCGACGTGTTCGACCTGGCCGAGGTTGCGCTGCAATCGCCGATGGACATCAGCCGCCCGCTGTGGAGCGCGACCCTCGTCGAAGGGCTGGCCGACGGCCGCGCGGCGACCATCCTGCACCTGAGCCATGCGGTGTCCGACGGCGTCGGCATCGTCGAGATGTTCGCCAACATCTACGACCTCGAACGCGATCCCGAACCGGCTGCGTCCGCGCCACTGCCCATTCCGCAGGATCTCTCGCCCAACGACCTGATGCGTGAGGGCATCAGCCGGCTGCCGGGATCGATCGCCGGCGGCGTGCTCGGTGCGCTCGGGCAAGCGGCCCGCGCGGTGACCAAGGTGGTGCGTGATCCGGTCTCCGCGGTCAACGGTGCGGTCGACTACGCGAGGTCCGGCGCGCGGGTGATGGGGCCTGCTGCCCACCCCTCGCCATTGTTGCGGCGCCGCAGCCTGTCGTCGCGCACAGAAGCGATCGACATCCCGTTCGCCGACTTGCACCGCGCGGCCAAGGCGGCCGGCGGTTCGATCAACGATGCATATCTCGCCGGACTCTGCGGCGCCCTGCGGCTCTACCACGATGCCAAAGGCATCTCGATCGACACGTTGCCGATGGCCGTGCCCGTCAACCTGCGGTCCGAGGACGATCCGGCCGGCGGCAACCGCTTCGCCGGGGTCAACCTCGCCGCACCTGTCGGGATCGTCGACCCCGAGACGCGGATCAAAGCCGTCCGGTCGCAGATGACGAGCAAGCGCGAGGAGCGCGCCATCGACATGGTCGGCTCGATCGCGCCCGTGCTGAGCCTGCTGCCCGACGCCGTGCTGGAGACGGTGGCCGGCTCGGTGGTGAATTCCGACGTGCAGGCAAGCAACGTTCCGGTCTACCCGGGCGATACCTTCATCGCCGGGGCAAAGATATTGCGTCACTATGGGATCGGCCCGTTGCCCGGAGTCGCGATGATGGTGGTGCTGATCTCCAGATCGGGATACATCACGGTCACCACCCGCTACGACCGGGCGGCCATCGCCGACGACAAACTGTTCGCCAAGTGCCTGCTGGACGGCTTCGACGAGGTGCTGGCGCTCGGCGGCGCCGGCCGAGCGGAGCCCGCCTCCTTCAGCAGCGACGCGTCGGCGACGAGCGGGAGTGCTGCACAGTGACTTCGAAGGATTCGGACGCACAGGCAACCCGGCAGATGCGGCTGCCGGGCACCCTCGCCGAGATCGAGGGCAGTCCGGAGGGCCCCGAGATCGGCGCCTTCTTCGACCTGGACGGAACTCTCGTGGCCGGGTTCACCGGCGTGATCATGACCCGGGACCGGTTGCGCCGTGGCCAGATGGGCGTCGGCGAGTTCATCGGCATGGTGCAGGCCGGCCTCAACCATCAGCTGGGGCGCTCGGAGTTCGAGGACCTGATCGGCAAGGGTGCCCGGATGCTGCGCGGCAACTCGCTGAGCGACCTCGACGAGCTGGGCGAGCGACTTTTCGTCCAGCACGTGCAGGGCCGCATGTACCCGGAGATGCGCGCGATGGTGCGTGCCCACATGGCCCGTGGGCACACCGTGGTGTTGAGCTCGTCGGCGCTGACAGTTCAAGTGGAGCCCGTCGCGCGGTTCTTGGGCATCGACAACGTGCTGTGCAACAAGTTCGAGACCGACGAGGACGGTCTGATCACCGGCGAAGTCGAGACGCCGGTGATCTGGGGCCCCGGCAAAGCCCGTGCGGTGCAGAACTTCTCGTCGGCCAACGGAGTGGACCTGACCAAGAGCTACTTCTACGCCGACGGCGACGAAGATGTCGCCCTGATGTACCTGGTGGGCCACCCCCGGCCGACGAATCCGGCCGGCAAGCTGGCTGCCGTGGCCGCCAAGCGCGGCTGGCCCGTGCTGAAGTTCAGCAGCCGCAGTGGCAGCAGTCCCGTTGCGCAGCTGCGAACCCTGGCCAGCCTGGCCACCATTCCGACGGTGGCCGCCGGGGCGATCGGACTCGGGTTGCTCACCCGCAACAAGCGCACTGGTGTCAATTTCTTCACCTCGAACTGGAGCAAGCTGCTCATGCTCACCACGGGCATCGAACTCAACGTTCTCGGCGAGGAAAACCTGACCGCCCAACGCCCCGCGGTGTTCATCTTCAATCACCGCAACCAGGCCGACCCGATGATCGCGGGCAGACTGGTCGGGGTGGATTTCACCGGGGTCGGGAAGAAAGAGCTCGAGCGCAATCCGCTGATGGGTCCGCTGGGCAAGGTCATGGATGCGGCATTCATCGACCGCGACGATCCGGAGAAGGCTGTCGAAAGTCTGCACAGGGTGGAAGAGCTTGCCCGCAAAGGCCTCTCGATCCTGATCGCGCCCGAGGGCACCCGGCTCGACACCACCGAGGTCGGCCCGTTCAAGAAGGGCCCGTTCCGCATCGCGATGGCCGCCGGTATTCCGATCGTGCCGATCGTGATCCGCAACGCCGAGGTGATCGCGCACCGCGATTCCAGCACGTTCAACCCCGGCAAGGTGGATGTCGCGGTGTACCCGCCGATATCGGTGGCGGACTGGACGGTCGAGAACCTCTCCGACCGCATCGCCGAGGTCCGGCAGATCTACCTCGACACGCTGAAATCCTGGCCGCACGACGAACTGCCCACGTTCGACGTCTACTCCCGCGCCACGCCGGCCAAGAAAGCGGCGCCACGCCGAGCCGCCGAGAAAGCACCGGCGAAGAAGACGCCGGCCAAGAAATCGCCCACGAAAAAGCCTGCGGCCAGATCGGATACCTCATCGCCGCGGCCGACTCGCAAGGGCCGGCCGTGACCGCGGGTATCGAGGATTACCCGAGCTTCAGCACCACCGACGATGCGCTGGTGCTGGCATCGGTGTCGTCACCGGCCGAGCTCGAACTGCTCAACGACTGGCTCAAGGCGCAACGGCGTGAACACCCCGACACCACCGTCGAGGTACTGCAACTGCCCGCCACCGACGAACCCGCCCCCGGTGTGGTGGCCCGCTTGGTCGAGGAGTTGGAATCGGACGAGGACCGGCTGGTGGTGCCGGTCCGGGTGTTCTGGGTGCCCGGCGGGTTGCCCACCCGGTTGAAAGTGGTCGGCCTGATCTCCGGGCGGGACACCTACCGGCCGCCGGAGATCCTGCAGCGTCGCATCCTGCGTAAGGACCCGACGCGCGCACGGATCGTCGCCGGTGAACCGGCCAAGGTATCGGAGCTGCGCAAGCAGTGGAGCGAGACCACGGTCGCGGAAAACCCCCGGGAATTCGCACGATTCGTCCTTCGCCGCGCGGTGCTGGCAATCGAGCGGGTGGAACTTCGCCTGCTGGGCCCCGAATACAAGTCGCCGCGGCTGGTCAAACCCGAGATGCTGGACTCGGCACGCTTCCGTCAAGGGCTGGAGCAGATTCCCGGTGCGACGGTCGACAAGGCCGGGGAGATGCTCGACGAGCTGTCCACCGGGTGGAGCCGGTTCTCGGTGGATCTGATCCCGACCTTGGGCCGGGCCATCTTCAGCCGTGGATTCGACCCGCGCATCGACTACGACCGCGGCGAGATCGAGTCGATGCGCCATGCCCTGGAACAACATCCGGCGGTGCTGCTGTTTTCCCACCGCTCGTATCTCGACGGGGTCATCGTGCCGGTGGCCATGCAGGAGAACCGGCTGCCGCCGGTCTACACGTTCGCCGGGATCAACCTGTCCTTCGGCCTGATGGGGCCGCTGTTCCGGCATTCCGGCGTCATCTTCCTGCGCCGCAAACTCGACGACCCGTTGTACAAGTACGTGCTGCGGCAATACGTCGGCTACATCGTGGAGAAGCGGTTCAACCTGAACTGGTCCATCGAGGGCACCCGGTCGCGGACCGGAAAGATGTTGCCGCCCAAGCTCGGACTGCTCGCCTATGTCGCCAACGCCTACCTCGACGGCCGCAGCGACGACATCCTGCTGCAGCCGGTGTCGATCAGCTTCGACCAGCTGCACGAGACGGCCGAGTACGCCGCCTACGCCCGCGGCGGTGAGAAGACGCCCGAGGGCCTGAGTTGGCTGTACAACTTCATCAAGGCGCAGGGGGAGCGCAACTACGGCAAGATCTATGTCCGCTTCCCCGAAGCGGTTTCGATGCGCGAGCACCTGGGCGAGCCAGGCGGCGAGACGGCCCACGACGAGGCGGCGAAACGCCTGGCCATGCAGAAGATGGCCTTCGAGGTAGCCTGGCGGATTCTGCGGGTCACCCCGGTCAACGCGACCAACCTGGTCTCGGCGCTGCTGCTGGGCGCCCGCGGGGTTGCCCTGACGCTGGATCAGCTGCATCACACGCTGCAGGATTCGCTGGACTACCTGGAGCGCAAGAACACCCCGATGACCAACAGCGCGCTGCGGCTGCGAACCGCCGAGGGTGTGCGCTCGGCGGTCGACGCCCTCTCCGGCGGGCACCCGGTCACGTTGGTGGACAGTGGGCGCGAGCCGGTGTGGCGCATCGCCCCCGAGGACGAGCTGGAGGCGGCGTTCTACCGCAACTCCCTGATCCACGCCTTCCAGGAGACATCGATCGTCGAACTGGCGCTGGCGTACGCCGCCCGAGTCACCGGCGACCCGCTGCAGGCGTTCTGGACCCAGGTGATGCGGCTGCGCGACCTGCTCAAGTTCGATTTCTATTTCGCCGATTCGGCGGCGTTCCGCGACAACGTCGCCGAAGAGATGTCCTGGTACGACCGCACAACGGAAGGACAGGCGGCCGGCGGCTGGGAAGCGAAGGTCTCAGCCGGGGGCGACGACATCTATCAGATGTTGCGCCGCAAACGACCACTGCTGGTGGGTGCCATGTTGCGGCCGTTCTTCGAGGCCTACGGGATCGTCGCCGACGTATTGCGGGACGCCCCGCCCGAGATCGGTGAGCGGGATCTGACCAAGCGGGCGCTCGGCGTCGGCCGCCAGTACGTCGCCCAGGGCAGGGTGGGCAGCAACGAGTCGGTCTCGGCGTTGCTGTTCGCCACCGCGCGGCAGGTGGCCGCCGATCAGGACCTGCTGGTCAACGGCCCCGACCTGCGGGCGCGGCGCAACGCCTTCCGGGACGAACTGCGCGGGATCGTCTCCGACATGGACAAAGTCGACGAGATCGCCCGGGAGCAGTTCTATATCCGGGATAAACAGCTACGCGCACAGCGAGACCTTTCCGACTAGCCCACCCGGCTGCCGGCGGGGGCGTGGCGGTGTCCACGCCATACCCTTGGACCATGACTTCTGCCGGCCAGGTGGCCGCATCCGGTGTGCGGAACAGCGCGGTGTGGCCCGTATTGGCCGGCGTGGGCGTGCTGGCCGGGGCGGTGGCCGCGGGCATCGGCGCGCTGTCACTGGCCGACGCGCTGACCGCCACCGGTTTGCCCGATCCCGGCCCGGTCACCACCTACGGCCTGCCGTTCGTGCGGGCCGCCGGCGAGATTGCCGCCGTCATCGCCGTCGGGTCCTTCCTGTTTGCGGCGTTCCTTGCGGCACCCCAGAGCAACGGCGTCCTCGACGTCGCCGGTTACCGGGCACTGCGCCTCGGCTCGGCGGCTTCGGGCGTATGGACGCTGTGCGCCGCGCTGCTGGTTCCGTTGACGGTTTCCGATGTGTCCGGACAGCCGTTGCTCGACCACCTCGGACCGGCCGATGTGTGGTCGGCGTCCGGAATGGTCGATATCGCAGTCGCCTGGCGGTGGACGGCGCTCCTGGCCGCGGCCGTCACTATCGCGAGCCTGCCCGTATTGCGGTGGGGGTGGACACCGGTGCTGCTGGCGGGGTCACTTCTGACGTTGATGCCGCTGGTGCTGACCGGACATTCCTCGGCCGGCGGTGCCCACGATCTGGCCACCAACAGCCTGTTCATCCACCTGGTGGCCGCCGCACTGTGGGCCGGCGGATTGCTGGCGTTGTCGGCCCACGCCCTTCGGGCCGGGGGCGGGTCTGACGGCCCCAACACCGCACTGGCTGCGCGACGCTTCTCTGCGCTGGCCCTGTGGTGCTTCGTCGCGATGGCCATCAGCGGTGTACTCAACGCGCTGGTGCGCATCCAGCTGCCCGACCTGCTGCGTACCAGCTACGGCTGGTTGCTGGTGGCCAAGGTCGTCGCGCTCACCTTGCTCGGCGCACTGGGCTGGCGTCAGCGACGGGTCAGCCTGAGCGCCCTGGCCGCCGACCCCGGCGCCCGCACACCGCTGATCCGGCTGGCGCTGACCGAGGCCGCACTGTTCGGCGTCACGTTCGGCATCGCGGTCGGGCTGGGGCGCACCCCGCCGCCCCCCGAACCGAGGGTCCCCAGCGCCACCGAAGTCGCCATCGGGTACGACTTCGCCGGGCCCCCGACGGTGGCTCGGGTGCTGTTCGACTGGCGATTCGATCTGTTGTTCGGCACCGCGGCGATCGTCGGGGCGGTGGTGTACCTGGCCGCGACGCACCGGCTGCGCCGACGCGGCGACGCCTGGCCGACCGGCCGCACGGTCGCGTGGCTGCTGGGCTGCGCGGTCCTGCTGTTCACGACCTCATCAGGGCTCGGTCGCTACATGCCGGCGATGTTCAGTGTGCACATGATCGCCCACATGCTGCTGTCCATGCTGGTGCCGGTGCTCCTGGTGCTGGGCGCCCCGGTGACCCTGGCGCTGCGCGCCCTGCCCGCCGCGGGCCGCGGATCGCCACCGGGCCCCCGGGAGTGGCTGCTGGCGGCGTTGCACTCCAGGGTGTCGCAGTTCCTGACCCATCCGATCGTCGCGACGGTGTTGTTCGTGGCCGGCTTCTACGGCCTGTACTTCGGCGGCATATTCGACTCCGCGGTGAGCAGCCACGCGGCGCACATCCTGATGAACGTGCACTTCCTGCTTTCGGGTTACCTGTTCTATTGGGTGGTCATCGGAGTGGACCCGACCCCCAGGCCCGTTCCGCACCTGGTGAAGATCGGGATGGTGTTCGCCTCGCTGCCGCTGCACGCGTTCTTCGGCGTGGTGATGATGGGCATGGACACCGTCCTCGGCGAAGGCTTCTACCGGTCATTGCACTTGCCGTGGCACACCGACCTCGCCGGGGACCAGCACCTGGGCGGCGCCATCGCCTGGGCGGCCGGAGAGGTTCCGCTGGTCATCGTGATGCTGGCACTGCTGATTCAGTGGCGGCGCAGCGATCAGCGCACCGCCAAGCGGCTGGACCGGGCCGCCGACCGCGACGACGACGCCGATCTGGCGGCCTACAACGCGATGCTCGCCGAGATGGCGCGACGCGACCGTCCTTCCGGCTGACCTCGCGGTTATCCCCAGCCTGAGTTTCATCCACAGCCGACGGGTGCGTCGGGCCCCGGGGCATCGTTCCTGTCGGGCCGCCGACGGTCAATGGCTGCGTAAGGCGGTCGACGCTTCCACATCGGCCGCCGGAGCCAGAGTGAAGCGAAAGGAACCAGAAATGTTCGAGACACCGATCACGATCGTGGGCAACATCATCACCGACCCGGTCCGGCGGCGGTTCGGGGATCAGGAGTTGTACAAGTTCCGGGTGGCCAGCAATTCACGCAGGCGTACCCCCGACGGGACGTGGGAGCACGGCAACACGTTGTACGTCACGGTCAACTGCTGGGGCCACCTGGCCACGGGGGCCAGTGCCTCGCTGATGAAGGGCGACGCGGTCGTGGTGGTCGGCCACATCCACACCAGTGAGTACGACGACAAGGACGGCGTGCGCCGCTCCTCGGTGGAGGTGCGGGCCACCGCCGTCGGCCCGGATCTGTCGCGTTGCACCGCCAAAGTGGCGCCGTTGCCAAAGCCGTCGGCGGGCCCGGTACCCCAGCCCGAACCCGTCGACGCCGGCGACGCCGAAACCGAGCCTGACGAGGGCGACCTGCCACTGTCGGCCTAGCCACATTCGGTCACGCCTAGGATGGGCGCGAGTGAGTTGGGCTTGACGCGACCCTTCGCGCAAGCGCCCATCCGACGTTCCCGAAAGCTTCAGAAAGGCACATCACGGCATGGCCGAATTCATCTACACGATGCGCAAGGTTCGCAAGGCGCACGGCGACAAGGTCATCCTTGACGACGTCAGCCTGAACTTCCTGCCCGGCGCGAAGATCGGCGTCGTCGGTCCCAACGGGGCAGGCAAGTCGAGTGTGCTGAAGATCATGGCCGGCATCGACCAGGCGAACAACGGCGACGCGCTGCTGGCGCCCGGTGCCACCGTCGGCATCCTGATGCAGGAACCGCACCTCGACGAGAACAAGACCGTCCGGGAGAACGTCGAGGACGGTGTACCGATCAAGGCCAAGCTCAATCGGTACAACGAGGTCGCCGAACTGATGGCCACCGACTACTCCGACGAGCTCATGGAAGAGATGGGCCACCTGCAGGAGGAGCTGGACGCCGCCGACGCCTGGGACATCGACTCCCAGCTCGAGCAGGCCATGGACGCGCTGCGCTGCCCGCCGCCGGACGAGCCGGTCACCCACCTGTCCGGCGGTGAGAAGCGCCGGGTCGCACTGTGCAAGCTGCTGTTGAGCAAGCCGGACCTGCTGCTGCTCGACGAGCCCACCAACCATCTCGACGCCGAGAGCGTGCTGTGGCTGGAGCAGCACCTGGCCAGCTACAAGGGCGCCATCCTGGCGGTCACCCACGATCGCTACTTCCTCGACAACGTCGCCGAGTGGATCCTCGAGCTCGACCGCGGCCGGGCCTACCCGTACGAGGGCAACTACTCGACCTACCTGGAGAAGAAGGCCGAGCGGCTCGAGGTCCAGGGCAAGAAGGACCAGAAGCTGCAGAAGCGGCTCAAAGACGAGCTGGCCTGGGTCCGCTCGGGCGCCAAGGCCCGTCAGGCCAAGAACAAGGCCCGCCTCGGCCGCTACGAGGAGATGGTCGCCGAAGCCGAGAAGTCGCGGAAGCTCGACTTCGAGGAGATCCAGATCCCGACCCCGCCGCGGCTGGGCAACGTGGTGGTCGAGGTGGAGCACCTGGACAAGGGTTTCGAAGGCCGCACCCTGATCAAGGACCTGTCCTTCACGCTGCCGCGCAACGGCATCGTCGGCGTCATCGGCCCCAACGGCGTCGGCAAGACCACCTTGTTCAAGACGATCGTGGGGCTGGAACAGCCCGACAGCGGGACGGTCAAGGTCGGCGACACGGTCAAGCTGTCCTACGTCGACCAGAGCCGCGCCGGCATCGACCCCAAGAAGACGGTGTGGGAGGTCGTCTCCGACAAGCTGGATTACATCGAGGTCGGCCAGAACGAGATCCCGTCGCGGGCCTACGTGTCCGCCTTCGGGTTCAAGGGACCGGATCAGCAGAAGCCCGCGGGTGTGCTGTCCGGCGGTGAGCGCAACCGGCTGAACCTGGCGCTGACCCTCAAAGAGGGCGGCAACCTGATCCTGCTCGACGAGCCGACCAACGACCTCGACGTCGAGACGCTGTCGTCGCTGGAGAACGCGCTGGAGCAGTTCCCCGGCTGCGCGGTGGTGATCAGCCACGACCGCTGGTTCCTGGACCGCACCTGCACGCACATCCTGGCGTGGGAGGGCGACGACGACAACGAGGCCAAGTGGTTCTGGTTCGAGGGCAACTTCGGTGCCTATGAGGAGAACAAGATCCAGCGTCTCGGTGCCGAGGCGGCACGGCCGCACCGGGTGACCCACCGGAGACTGACCCGCGACTGACCCGTGACAGGGTAAACGGCGCAGCGGGCTCGATGACGCTACTAATGTCGCAGCTATGCACCAGTGCCGGTGTGTGGGCGTGAGTAGGGAGTGATCCGTATGACGGCCGAACCGGGAGCTGTTAGGGGACAGGGAATTAGCGACCGGGATCGCGCACAGGCACCACCTGAGGTGATCCACCGGCTCGCCAAGGCGTTCCTGTCCACCTACCGGGCTCCGCAGGCCGGTGCGCCGGGGGTGGCCGCCACCGGTCCCCAGGCCGCGGTGGCCGAGCGCCTTGTCTCCGATGGTGTGGTGGCCGCCCACTATGCGTTGGGCGGCCAGCGGGCGCCGGGCGAAACCAAGGTCATCGTGTACCCCGGTGACGCCGACTCCGGCCCGGCCCTGCAGATCGTCACCGAACAGGCGGCGATGCTGGTGGATTCGGTGACGGTGTTGTTGCACCGCCACGGCATCGCCTACCCGGCCATCATGAACCCGGTCTTCCGGGTACACCGCGACGCCGAGGGTGTTCTGCTGGATTTCCAGCCCGCCGCCGAAGCCACCGGTGTCGACGGCGTCGACGAATGCTGGATCCTGGTCCCGGTCCACGGCGCGGCTGACGGACCGGCACTGACCGACGTGGTCGGGCTGGTGCCCCGTGTCCTGGCCGAGGCCCGGCAGATCGGGGTGGACGCCGCGGCCATGGGCGCGGCGCTGCACGGCCTGGCCAACGATGTCGCCACCGATGTCGAGGGCCGGTTTCCCAACACCGACCGCAGGGATGTCGCCGCGCTGTTGCGCTGGCTCTCCGACGGGCATTTCGTGCTGCTGGGCTACCAGCAGTGCTCGATCAGCGACGGGCAGGCCGCAGTCGAACCGTCGAGCCGGCTCGGCGTACTCAAGCTGCGCGAGGACGTCCTTCCGCCGCTGACCGCCGCCGACGATCTGATGGTGCTGGCTCAGGCCACCATGCCGAGCTATGTGCGCTACGGCGCCAACCCCTACATCGTCGTCGTCCGCGAGAGCGGCGGCGAGCGCCGTGATGCCACCGCCACGGAGCATCGTTTCGTCGGCCTGTTCACCGTGGCCGCGATGAACGCCAACGTGCTGGAGATCCCGTTGATCTCGCGCCGGGTCGAGGAGGCTCTGGCCATGGCGCGCCGCGACCCCAGCCATCCTGGGCAGCTGCTGCGCGACATCATCCAGACCATCCCGCGCCCAGAACTGTTCGCGTTGAGTTCCAAGCAGCTGCTGGACATGGCACTGACCGTGGTGGATCTGGGCTCGCGGCGCCGTACCCTGCTTTTCCTGCGCGCAGATCAGCTGGCGCATTTCGTGTCCTGCCTGGTGTACCTGCCGCGAGACCGTTACACCACCGCGGTGCGGCTGGAGATGCAGGACATCCTGGTGCGCGAACTCGGTGGCGACAATATCGACTACTCGGCGCGGGTCAGTGAATCACCTTGGGCGGTAGTCCATTTCATCGTGCGGCTGCCCGACGATACCTCTTCGCACTCGGTGGACACCTCCGCGGAGAACGAGAACCGGATCCAGGATCTGCTGACCGAGGCCGCCCGCAACTGGGGGGACCGCATGACCAGCGCCGCAGCGCACGCGGCGTTGAGCCCGGCCGCGGTCGAGCACTATGCCACGGCGCTTCCCGAAGATTACAAGCAAGCCGTCGCTCCGGCCGATGCCATCGCCGATATCGCGATCATCGAGGGGCTGCAAGACAATTCGGTGAAGTTGGTTTTCGACGAGGGCGGGGAAGACGGTCCGGCCCAGCTCACCTGGTACCTGGGCGGCCAGTCGGCCTCGCTGAGCGAGCTGCTGCCGATGCTGCAGTCGATGGGTGTGGTGGTCCTCGAGGAGCGTCCGTACACCGTCCGCCGGGCCGACGGCCTGCCGGTGTGGATCTACCAGTTCAAGGTGATGCGGCAACGCGGCATCCCCGACGCGCCGGATGCTGCCGCGCGCGAGGCGACCGCGCAGCGGTTCGCCGATGCGGTCACCGCCATCTGGCACGGGTGGGTCGAGGTGGACCGGTTCAACGAACTGGTGCTGCGTGCCGACCTGACGTGGCAGCAGGTGGTCATCCTGCGCGCATACGCGAAGTACCTGCGCCAGGCCGGTTTCCCGTACAGCCAGTCGCACATCGAATCGGTGGTGAACGAGAACCCGCACACCACACAGTCATTGGTCCAGCTGTTCGAGGCGCTGTTCGATCCGTCCGAGGAGACCGCGGGCTCCCGCGACGCCCAGGGGGCGGCCGCTGCGGTGGCCGCCGACATCGACGCCCTGGTCAGCCTCGACACCGACCGGGTGTTGCGCGCCTTCGCCACCTTGATCCAGGCCACTCTGCGCACGAACTACTTTGTGCAGCAGCCTAATTCGGCCCGGCAACGTGGCGCAGTGGCGATGAAGCTGAACCCCGGCCTGATCAACGAACTGCCGTTGCCGCGGCCCAAGTTCGAGATTTTCGTGTACTCGCCGCGAGTGGAGGGTGTGCATCTCCGGTTCGGGTTCGTGGCCCGCGGCGGGTTGCGCTGGTCGGACCGTCGTGAGGACTTCCGCACCGAGATCCTCGGCCTCGTCAAGGCGCAGGCCGTGAAGAATGCGGTCATCGTGCCGGTCGGGGCCAAGGGCGGGTTCGTGGTGAAGCGACCGCCCGTACCGACCGGCGACGCCGCCGTCGACCGCGAGGCCACCCGGGCCGAAGGCGTTGCGTGCTATCAGCTTTTCATCTCCGGACTGCTCGACGTGACCGACAACGTCGACAAGGGAACCGGTGCCGTCGTCACCCCACCCGATGTGGTGCGGCGGGACGGGGAGGACGCCTACCTGGTGGTCGCGGCCGACAAGGGCACCGCCACGTTCTCCGACATCGCCAACGAGGTCGCGAAGTCCTACGGGTTCTGGCTCGGTGACGCGTTCGCCTCCGGCGGCTCCATCGGCTACGACCACAAGGCCATGGGGATCACCGCCAAGGGGGCCTGGGAATCGGTGAAGCGGCACTTCCGGGAGATGGGTGTGGACACCCAGAGCCAGGACTTCACCGTCGTCGGTGTCGGCGACATGAGCGGCGACGTGTTCGGCAACGGCATGCTGCTGTCGAAGCACATCCGGCTGATCGCCGCTTTCGATCACCGACACATCTTCGTCGATCCCAACCCCGACCCGGCGGTGTCGTGGGTGGAGCGCAAGCGGCTGTTCGAGCTGCCGCGGTCCAGCTGGGAAGACTACGACGCCACACTGATCAGCGAGGGCGGCGGCGTCTTCAGTCGCCAGCAGAAGTCGATCCCGCTCAGCCCCCAGGCCCGCGCGGCGCTCGGGATCGACAGCAGCGTCGAGGAACTCACCCCGCCGGCGTTGATGAAGGCCGTCCTCAAGGCGCCCGTCGATCTGCTGTGGAACGGCGGGATCGGCACCTATGTCAAGGCCGAGACCGAGGCCGATGTCGGTGATCGTGCCAACGACCAGATCCGGGTGTGCGGAAACGAGGTGCGGGCCAAGGTCATCGGTGAGGGCGGCAACCTCGGAGTGACGTCGCTGGGGCGTATCGAGTTCGACCTGGCCGGCGGTCGGATCAACACCGACGCGCTGGACAACTCGGCGGGCGTGGACTGCTCCGACCACGAAGTCAACATCAAGATCCTGATCGACTCCCTGGTCACCGCGGGCCGGATCGAGCCCAGTCAGCGCACCGATCTGCTGTTGTCGATGACCGATGAGGTCGGCGCCCTGGTGCTGACCGACAACAAGGATCAGAACGACTTGATGGGCACCAGCCGGACCAACTCCGCGAGTATGTTCTCGGTCCACGCCCGGATGATCAAGGAGTTCGCGGCCAACCGTGGGCTCAACCGCGAGCTGGAGGCGTTGCCGTCGGAGAAGGAGGTCCGACGCCGCGCCGATGCCGGAATCGGTTTGACCTCACCCGAATTGGCCACCCTGATGGCCCACGTCAAGCTCAATCTCAAGGACGACGTGCTGGCCAGCGACCTGCCCGATCAGGAGGTGTTCGCGTCCCGGCTGCCGCAGTACTTCCCAGAGAAGCTGCGCGAGCAGTTCACCAGCGAGATCCGGTCGCACCAGCTGCGCCGGGAAATCGTCACCACCATGCTGGTCAACGACCTCGTCGACACGAGTGGTATCAGCTACGCCTACCGGATCACCGAGGATGTCGGCGTCGGCCCCGTCGACGCGGTGCGCAGCTACGTCGCCACCGACGCCATCTTCGGAATCGGCAAGGTATGGCGCGAGATTCGTTCCGCCGGTGACGACGGAGTGCCGGTGGCCGTGACCGACCGCATGACGCTGGATCTGCGTCGGCTGGTCGACCGGGCCGGGCGCTGGCTGCTCAACTACCGTCCGCAGCCGCTGGCCGTCGGCGCCGAGATCAACCGGTTCGCCGCCCAGGTGTCGGCCCTGCGCCCGCAGATGCCGCAGTGGCTGCGTGGTGACGACAAGGCCATCGTCGAAAAGGAGGCGGGTGAGTTCGTCGCGCACGGCGTCCCCGACGACCTGGCATATGCGGTGGCGACCGGTCTGTACCAGTACAGCCTGCTCGACGTGATCGACATCTCCGACATCGTCGACCGCGACGCCGCCGAGGTCGCCGACACCTACTTCGCGCTGATGGACCGCCTGGGCGCCGACGGCCTGCTCAGCGCGGTATCGCGGCTCGGCCGAGATGACCGATGGCATTCCTTGGCACGGTTGGCGATTCGGGACGACATCTACGGTTCTCTTCGCGCGTTGTGCTTCGACGTGCTCGCGGTCGGCGAACCTGACGAGACTGGCGAGGAGAAGATCGCCGAGTGGGAGCTGACCAACAGCTCGCGGGTGACCCGCGCCCGACGCACGCTGACCGAGATATACCAAGATGGTGAACAGGACCTGGCGACTTTGTCTGTGGCAGCGCGTCAGATCCGCAGCATGACACGAACGAGTGGAACGGGAACGACTGCGTGAGTTTTACAACGCCGGTGCATGTGCGCTGGTCGGACATCGACATGTACCAGCACATCAACCACGCCACCATGGTGACGATCCTCGAAGAGGCCCGGATCCCGTTTCTGCGTGAGCCCTTCGGCGCCACGATTGACACCATCGGCCTACTGATCGCCGACGTGAACATCTCCTACAAGGGGCAGCTGCGGCTGGTTGACTCTCCGCTTCAGGTGACCATGTGGTCCAAGCGGGTGCGTGCCGTCGACTTCACCATCGGCTACGAGGTGCGCTCGGTCAATGCCGCCGCGGACTCCAAGCCTTCGGTGATCGGTGAGACTCAGCTCGCCGCCGTACACATCGGCGAGCAACGACTGGAACGCCTGACCCCTGAGCAGCGCGGCTACCTGGAGAGCCATCTGCGATGACCGTCCCGGAGCGCGGCCTATGGATCGACGATCCGCGCGACCGTAAGGACCTCGCGACGTTCCTCGACCGTGCACTGCGGCTCGACGATGCTGCGGTGGTGCGGTTGCGGGAGCGTACCGGCGGGCAGGCCGTGGCCTGGGTGGCGACGGGGTTGGAGGTGCTGGCCAGCCGCGTGGTGTCCGGCCGCCTGCGTCCGTCGGATCTGTCCGCGGGGGCCGACGCGCTGGTGAACGGGTTGTCGTCTGCAACAGAGGGATACGTCGACCCCGGCTTCCCGATGGACTCGGCTTGGCGCGGTGGCTTGCCGCCCGAGGATGGGTTCGTCCACCTCGACGACGTGCCCGCCCGGGTGATGCTGGATCTGGCCCAGCAGGGTGGCGAATTGGCCCGCGAACACGGCAGCGCCCACGGGCCGCCGGCCTCTCTGATGGACCAGGAAGTGATCCAGGTCAGCGCAGGCGATTTCAGGGTGGGGGTGCCGATGCGCTGCGTATTCGCATTGACCGCCATGGGTTTTCTGCCACCGACCGGCAATGAGGTCAGTGAGCAGGAGATCGTACGGGTCCGCGCGCACCCGTCGTGGCTGCGCATCGACGCCCGCTTCGGCTCGGTGTACCGCCGTCGCGAAAGTGCCGCATTGATCCTGGGCTGAGTCCCGCCGTGTCACGCCAGAGTGGCTCTCGGGCCCGAGCGTCACGCTGGCGTGGCGCCTGCGAGGCTTGGCTTGGCTTCCAGCGCTGCTTTGCCACGCTGGAGTGGCACTGGGAGGCGACGGCCACTCTGGCGTGACAATGCGTAGGGGCGACCATGCGTAGGCGTGACGATGCGTAGGGGCGACGATGCGCCGGCGAACATGCGGCGGACGACCATGTGCCGAGGCGCTATTGCTAGACCACCCACACGGCGGTATCGGCGGGCAGCCGCCCATCGATCAATTCGCCGCTGCTCAGCAGCACCTCGCCGGGCGGTAGCGGCATGGGCACCGCGCCGGTGTTGAGGACACACACCAGGCCGCCTCCGCGTCGCAACGTCAGAACATCGCCGGCGGTTGCCAGCTCGACCCGGCTGCCAGTGAATTCCCCACGACTGGAACGCAATTCGATCGCCCGCTGGTAGAAATGCAGTGTCGAGGACGGATCGTCCTGTTGGCGCTGCACGGTCAACGGGGCCCAGTCGGCAGGGGCCGGCAGCCAGGTGTCGGCGTTCGAGGAGAACCCGAACGGCGGGGTATCGCCCGACCACGGCATCGGCACCCGGCATCCGTCGCGCCCGCGTTCGGTGTGACCGGAGCGCTCCCACACCGGATCCTGCAGCACCGCATCGGGCAGATCGACATTGGGCAGCCCGAGTTCCTCGCCGTTGTAGACGAACACCGCTCCCGGCAGTGCCAGCATCACCAGGGCCATCGCCCGGGCCCGCGCCAACCCACGGGCGCCGCCACCGTAGCGGGTGACCTCACGTTCCACATCGTGGTTGGACAGCGTCCACGTGGGTGCCGCCCCGGCGAGATCGGCCGCGACGATCGCGTTGTCGATCGCGTCGTGAACCTCGGTGGCGTCGAAATCTGCTTGCACAAGACGGAAATTGAAGCCCAGGTGTAGCTCGTCGGGGCGCAGGTACTTGGCGAAGCGCTCATTGCCGTGCACCCAGACCTCGCCGACGGCGACGGCATCGGGGTAATCGTCGAACACCCTGCGGATGAAGCGATGGATGTCGTGCACGCTGTCGTTGTCGAATCGTGGGTCGTCGTCGCTGTTGCGCAGCAGCGCGCTGTCGGTGACCACCATGTCGGGCAGCTCAGGCGGTTTGGCCATGCCGTGGGCCACGTCGATGCGGAACCCGTCGACTCCGCGGTCCAGCCAGAACCGCAGGGTCTTCTCCAGATCCTCGAACACCTCCGGATGGTTCCAGTTGAGGTCGGGCTGGCCGGGGTCGAACAGGTGCAGATACCACTGGCCCAGCCTGCCGTCGGGTTCTGTGACCCGGGTCCACGCCGGGCCGCCGAACACCGACACCCAGTTGTTGGGTGGCGCGTCGCCGCCTGGGCCGCGGCCGTCACGGAAGATGTAGCGGTCGCGTCGCCGCGGATCGGCCAGCGCCTCGACGAACCAGGGATGCGCCGAGCTGGTGTGGTTGGGCACCAGGTCCATGGTGACCCGGATGCCGCGGGCGTGAGCGGCGTCGAGCAGGCGGTCCAGCGCGGCGATGCCGCCGAACAGCGGATCGACATCGCGCGGGTCGGCGACGTCGTAGCCATGGTCAGCCATCGGCGACACCATGACCGGGTTGAGCCACAGGGCGCCCACGCCGAGCGCGGCCAGGTAATCGAGCCTGGCGCTCACCCCGTCGAGATCACCGACCCCGTCGCCGTTGCTGTCGGCGAACGAGCGGGGATAGACCTGGTAGAACACCGCGTCTGCCCACCACCGGCGCATGTCAGAACGCCGAGTTCACCATCGAGTCTGCGGCCATGTTCAGGTAATCCAGCAGCGCGCGCCGGTGCGGGTCGTCGAGCGTCTCCGAGTCGATCGAGGCCACCGCGGTGTGCATGCAGCGCAGCCAGGCGTCGCGCTCGAGGTAGCCGATCCGGAACGGTGCGTGCCGCATCCGCAGCCGCGGGTGGCCGCGCTGGTCGGAGTACGTCCGGGGCCCACCCCAGTACTGCTCGAGGAACATCCGCAGCCGCTCCTCGGCGCCGTCGATGTCGTCCTCGGGATACAACGGCAGCAGAATCTCGTCCTCGCGCACCAGCTCATAGAACCTTGACACGATCGCTGCGAACGTCTCGTGGCCCCCGACTTCGTCGTAGAAAGATCGCTGCACCTGTGTCACGTCACTCATTGTGGTCCATTGTGGCCCGACGGCACGTCCGGGCCGGTCACGGCACTGTGGTCACCTGGTGTTCATTGGACTGACCTGCGAACACACAAAGAATTTTCGTGCGTATCTCCTTGATCCGTGGTGGACTGTCTCCTCGGAGGCTCCATGGCGCACAGCAAAAAAAGCCATATGCGACGGACCGGCCACATTCCCGGCCCATCGGGACCCCATGTGCCAAATCGGCCCTTGCACAGCGTCGAGGCCCTGCCTACGACCAATCCCGACGCCTCCCTGTGGGGCCGCCGCCGGGTGCTGCTGCTGAACTCCACCTACGAACCGCTGACCGCATTGCCACTGCGGCGGGCGGTGATCATGGTGATGTGCGGCAAGGCCGACGTCGTGCACGACGACCCGTCCGGGCCGGTCATCCACTCGGCCACCCGCACCATCGTGGTGCCCTCGGTGATCCGGCTGCGCACCTACGTGCGGGTGCCGTACCGGGCCCGCATCCCGATGACCCGCGCTGCGCTCATGCACCGTGACCGCTTCCGCTGTGCGTACTGCGGCGGGCGGGCCGACACCGTCGACCACGTCATTCCGCGTAGCCGCGGCGGCGAGCATTCCTGGGAGAACTGCGTCGCGGCGTGCGCGGCGTGCAACCACCGCAAAGCCGACCGGCTGCTGGCCGAACTGGGCTGGACACTGCGGTGTGTGCCGATGCCGCCGAAGGGTCAGCATTGGCGACTGCTGTCCACGATCAAGGAGCTCGACCCGGCCTGGGTGCGCTATCTCGGAGAAGGTGCGGCCTGACGTCGTGTTGCCGGGCACTCTCGGCGCGTCGGCGCATTGCGGCTGATACGGTTTGCGCGTGAGCACAGCACTTACCCATTCCCTCCTCGGAGGGGTTCCGCTGGTGTTGTTCGTGGTCCTGGCGTTGATCTACCTGACCCGCAAGGGACCGCACCCGGCTACCTACAAGATGTCCGAGCCGTGGACCCACGAGCCCATTCTGTGGGCTGCCGAGGAGCCGCAGGATCACGGGCACGGCGGGCATGATTCGCACGGCGTGACGATCGGAGGCGGCGCAAGTGGCAAGTGGTGAAGTGACAACTGCGACCCGGACGTCCTCGGATGTGGACCTGCCCTACGGCTACGCGCTGACCTACAGCGGTCGGATCTCCGGGGTTACCGAGCCCGGTGAGCTCTCGGTGCACTACCCGTTCCCGACGATGGATCTGGTCGTGCTCGACGATGCGCTGAAGTACGGCTCGAGGGCGGCCAAGGCTCGGTTCGCCGTCTACATCGGACCGCTGGGCGCCGACACCGCGGCCACGGCACGCGAGATCCTGGCCAAGGTCCCGACCCCCGACAACGCGGTGCTGCTCGCGGTCTCACCCGACCAGCATGCGATCGAGGTGGTCTACGGCGCCGACGTCAAAGGCCGTGGCATCGAAGAGGCCGCCCCGCTGGGCGTCTCGGCGGCTGCCGCCTCCTTCAAGGAAGGCAACTTGATCGACGGTCTGATCAGCGCCGTACGGGTGCTGTCGGCCGGCGTCTCGCCTGCCTAGTCCTATTCACCTTCACCGCGAGCGCGCGTGTCTGTTGCCCGACACGCCGCTCGCGGTCGGCGTTTTGCGCACGCTCGCACAGCGCCGCGATCACTGCGCCAGGCCGGCCCGGATCTCCACGTAGCGCGTCAAGAACGCACGCTCGTCGAGCCGTTTGCGCCGCATCCAGGTGCTGACCTCGAAGTTGCACTTGCTGGCGTTGCAGGATGCGCACGCCGGCACCACGTTGTCCGCCGTGTAGCGCCCACCCCGCGAGATCGCCATCACGCAATCTTTCTGGAACGGCCCGCCGGTGCTGCCGCAGTACGCGCACCCGCCCCAAGCGGCCTTCAGCGTCTCCCACTGGTCGTCGGTGAGATCGTGCACCACGAGATCCATCCGGCGCTTGCGCTTGCGTGCAGCCCGTGCCGCGCGGGTTCGACTGACTGCCATCGGCACAGCGTATGACCGCGAGCGTGCGCAGAATGCTGCTCTGACACGGCGTGTCGGGCAGCAGACGCGCACCCTCGCGGTGCCGGGGAAACTAGCTGACGTCGAAGGCGCGGGCGCGCAGGGAACGCTCCACACCGGCACGGCCTTCGACCACCAGGCGGCGCAGCGCCGGCGGCACCTCAGGATCGGACAGGAACGCGTCCGCCGCGTCGAGCCCGTTCTGGCTGATGTCCCAGGACGGGTACAGCCCGATCACCACGGTCTGGGCGACCTCGCTGGACCGCCGCTCCCACACCCCGGAGATCGCCGCGAAGTAGCGCGTGGTGAACGGCGCCAACAACTCTGACTGGCCGGGCTGCACGAAACCGCCCACGATTGCACGGGTGGTGATGTTGGCGATCGTGTCGTCCTCGATGACCTGCTCCCACGCCGCGGACTTCACCTCGTCCTGCGGGCGGGCGGCCGAGGCCGCCGCGGCGTGCCGCTTGCCGGCCGCGGTCGGATCGTTGGAGGCCTCGGCGTCGATGAACGGCGTCTCGGGCCCGTCAGCGTCGATCTCGCCGGTGCGGGCCAGTGCGGTGACGATCCGCCAGCGCAGATCGGTGTCGATCACCAGGCCCGGCAGGTTCACCGCAGCGGGTTCGTTGTCGAGCAGACTCGACAGCACCGCGACGTGGTTCGGTGACAGGACCGAGGCGCACAGCGCGTTGACGAATGCGAGCTGGTGGTCCGAACCCGGCGCGGACGTGCCGGCCAGATCGAGCAGTGCGTCTCCGAATGCGGGCCAGCCGATTTCGGCCGACCAGGAGGGATCGGCGTAGGAACTCAGTGCGGTCTGTGCCTGCATGAGCAGTCGCTGCGCGACACCGACCTCGGTCTCGGCGTGCACTCCGCTCATCACCAGGGCGACGAAGTCACGGGCCTTCATCTCGGCCTCGCGGGTCATCTCCCAGGCCGCCGACCAGGCCAGCGTGCGGGGGAGCGGATCGGCGATGTCGGCAATGCGCGAGAGCACGGTCGACAGCGAGGCCGGATCCAGCCGCAGTGAGCAGTAGGTCAGGTCGTCGTCGTTGACCAGGATCAGCATTCCGCGCGAAACGCCCACCAGCGCAGGGACTTCGGTGATCGGGCCTTCGACGTCGAGCTCTTCGCGGTGGACGCGCACAAGCTTGCCCGAGCCGGCCGGGTCATCGTCGTAGATCCCGACGGCCAACCGGTGCACCCGGGTCTCCCCGCCACCCGGAGTCGCACCTGACTGGGCGATGGCGAACCGGGCGAACGCACCCGACTCGTCGACGTCGAAGTCAGCCCGCAGCGTGTTCAAACCGGTTGTCTTGAGCCATTGTCGACCCCAGCCCGACAGGTCACGGCCGGACGCCTTTTCCAAGGCGCCCAACAGATCTCCGAACGTGGCATTGGCGAACGCGTGGTCGCGGAAGTAGTCCCGCAGCCCGGACAGAAACTCTTCGAGCCCGACGTAGGCCACCAGCTGCTTGAGCACCGAGGCGCCCTTGGCGTAGGTGATGCCGTCGAAGTTGACCTCGACGGCGGCCAGGTCCGGGATGTCGGCGGCCACCGGATGGGTCGAGGGAAGCTGATCCTGCCGGTAGGCCCAGGACTTCTCCACGTTGGCGAATGTGGTCCATGCCGTGTCGTATTCGGTGGCCTCCGCCTGGCACAGCACCGACGCGAACGTCGCGAAGGACTCGTTGAGCCACAGGTCGTCCCACCACTGCATGGTGACCAGATCGCCGAACCACATGTGCGCCATCTCGTGCAGCACGGTCTCGGCGCGGCGCTCGTAGGAAGCCCGGGTCACCTTGGACCGGAAGACATAATCCTCCAGGAAGGTCACCGCACCGGCGTTCTCCATGGCGCCGGCGTTGAACTCGGGCACGAACAACTGGTCGTATTTGCCGAACGCGTACGGTGTGCCGAAATTGGAGTGGTAGAAGCCGAAACCTTGCTTGGTCTCGGTGAAAAGCCGCTCGGCATCCATGAATTCGGCCAGCGAGGCCCGGCAGAAGATACCCAGCGGAATCTCGCCGTGGGTGTCGGAGTAGGAGTCGCGCCACACCGCGTACGGACCGGCGATCAACGCCGCCAGGTAGGTGCTCATCTTCGGGGTGGTGGCGAAGGTGTGCACGGTGCCCGCCCCGGCGGGTTCGGCGCCCACGGTCGCCCCGTTGGAGATCACCTGCCAATGCGACGGTGCGGTGACCTGCACGTCGAACGTGGCTTTGAGGTCGGGCTGGTCGAAGCAGGCGAACATCCGCTTGGCGTCGGCGGTCTCGAACTGCGAGTACAGGTAAACCTCGTCGTCGACGGGGTCGACGAACCGGTGCAGGCCCTCACCGGTGTTCGAGTACAGGCAGTCGGCGTCGACCACCAGAACGTTGTGCGCGGCCAGGCCGGACAGCGCGATGCCCGTCGACTCGTCGTAGCCGGAGACGTCCAGTGCGACGCCGTTGAGCGTTGCGCTGCGAACGGTCTCGGCCGCCAGGTCGATGACGGTGTCGGCGCCGGCGAGTGCGTCGAACGTCACAGTCGTGGTGGACCGAAAAGTGCGTTCGCCGGGGTTGCCGTTGCCGTCGGTGAGGTCGAGCACGACGCGGTAGTTGTCGACAGTGACCAGAGCGGCGCGCTCGACGGCCTGATCGCGAGTGAGATTGGGAAGTGCCACCCGTCCAACCTAGTGGCTGGACGTCGACAAGATCCGGCCTACTGCGGGAAGCCGGCGATCCCGGCGAGTCCGTTCAGCGCGCCGAGGTTGTTCAGGATCGAACCGTCGCTGATCGACGACATCATCTGCGGGCAGTACATCTGGATGGCGATGCCGGTGAAGAATGACGCCATCTGTGGTGACATGCCGCCGTCGCCGCGCATCTGGGAAGCCACCGACGCGAAATCCTTGCCCGGTTCGACCAGCATCGGACACACGTCCTGGCCCATCTGAACGGCGGCGTTGGGATCGCCGTAGCCCACACCTGCGTCGTTCAGCGCATTGAGGAACGAGCTGTCGGCCGGATTGCCAGGGGAAGGGGCCGGGGCAGGGACAGGGATGGGATCGGCTTGCGCAGGGACTGCCAACGCGAGGGCGGCGGCCACGGCACCCGCGGTCGCCAGAAGGGCACGAGCGGCCATATTGAGCTCCTCAGCTATCACGCAGAACTCTTATATCGCTCTGCTCACTTGGGCAACAGTGGTTTACCAGGGTCACAGGAACAACACGTTCCGGTAAAGGTTCACGCACTATGCGTTTCCTGTGCTGCTGCCGTGACTTCAGCATGCATGTCCGACATGCCAGCCACCAAGGTTGTCGTAAACCGTCCCCGGATAGTTACGCGTGTCGGGAACATCCCGGTGCGGGTACACAGTTGTGCTGGATGCAGTTGTGCCCTGAACCACATCGAGAGGACGCATAGATGGCTCAGAAAGATGTCGCCGGATTCTGGTTCGACCCGCTGTGCCCGTGGTGCTGGATCACCTCCCGGTGGATCCTCGAAGTCGAGAAGGTCCGCGACATCGACGTGCAGTTCCACGTCATGAGCCTGGCGGTGCTCAATGAGGGCCGCGACCTGCCGGAGAACTATCGAGAACTGATGAAGAAGGCGTGGGGCCCGGTCCGGGTCGCGATCGCCGCCGAGCAGCTCAAGGGACCCGAGATCCTCGGACCGCTCTACACCGCCATGGGCGTCCGGATTCACAACCAGGACAACAAGGACCTCGACCAGGTGATCGCACAGTCGCTCGAGGAGGTCGGCCTGCCCGCCGAACTGGCCGAGGCTGCCACCACCGACAAATACGACGAGGCGCTGCGCAAGAGCCATCACGAGGGCATGGACGCCGTCGGCGACGATGTCGGCACCCCGACCATCCATGTCAACGGTGTCGCGTTCTTCGGACCGGTGCTGTCGAAGATCCCGCGCGGTGAAGAGGCCGGCAAGCTCTGGGATGCGTCGGTGACGTTCGCGTCGTACCCGCATTTCTGGGAGCTCAAGCGGTCCCGCACGGAGGCACCCCAGTTCGACTGAGGGGTGAACCGCACCCAAAATCGCGATTCCGGTTGCGTAACACCGCGGCTCACGCCACGGTGTACGGATGACAGCGGCTGAGCCCAGTACCGACGGTTCCTACCGCGACCGGATCGCAGCTGTCGAGCCGGGCGGCAACGAGCACATCGCCGAGGCCGACCGGCACGGTAAGCCCAGCCAGTTGTTCTGGACATGGACGTCGCCGAACCTGGAATTCGCCACGATCTTCCTCGGCGTGCTGGCGGTCTCCGTCTACGGCATGACGTTCTGGCAGGCGGTGGCCGGCCTGGGAATCGGCACCGGCCTGGGGGCGCTCGCGCACTACTTCCTGTCCAAGCGCGGGCCCCTGCACGGTGTCCCGCAGATGGTGCTGGGCCGGTTGGCGTTCGGCTTCAAGGGCAACGCCGTGCCCTCGCTGCTGATGACGGTGACCGCGGGTATCGGGTGGTTCGCCACCAACAGCGTCAGTGGCGCATTCGCGCTCTCCACGCTGTTCGGAATCGCGCCGGTGCTGGCCCTGGTGCTCGTCGTCGTGGTGCAGACCGCGCTGGCCGTGTTCGGGCACAACCTGGTTCAGGCGTTCGAGCGGTGGGCTTTCCCGGTGCTCGCGGTCATTTTCGCGATCACCTCGGTGGTGATCTTGGCCAAGGCCGACCTCGGCGCGCCCGCGGTCACCGGTGGTGTCGGCGGCATGGGTGGCTTCCTGCTGACCGTGGGCACCGCGTTCGGATACGTCGCCGGGTGGGCGCCGTACGCCGCCGACTACACGCGCTACCTGCCGCGGGCCGAGGCCCGACCACGCACCGGGTTTTTCGCTGCCGCAGGGCTGTTCGTGTCCTGCATGGTGCTCCAGACCGTGGGTGCGGCCTCGGTGACCATCGGCCCCGCGGTTTCGGACAATCCGACTACGGCGTTCACCTCGGAGCTGGCGCCGTGGCTGGCGAGCCTGACCCTGTTGGCGATCGCCATCGGCGCGGTCGCGGCGAATGCGATCAACATCTATTCGGGCGCAATGGCTTTCGTGACCATCGGGATCAAGCTGCCACATCACATCGCCCGGGCCCTGGCGACCGCGTTCTTCGGTGTGGTCGGATTCCTCATCGCGTGGTGGGCGCTGGCCGACGCCGCCGCAAGCTACGAAGCGTTCCTGCTGATCATCGCGTACTGGATCGGACCGTGGCTCGGTGTGGTGTTCGCCGACGAGTACCTGCGCGGCGATGCGCCCGTCGCGCACTTTCTCTACGACCGGTCCTATACCAACTGGCCGGGTTTGGTGTCGTTCCTCGTCGGCCTGGTGGTGTCGGTGACATTGTTCTGCAACCAGGCGAAGTTCGTCGGCTACATCGCGCGGGAGGTTCCGGAGCTGGGCGACATCACATTCTTCGTCGGCTTCCTGATGGCCGGCGCCTGTTACCTCGTGCTGAGCCGGTCGAAACTCACCGCGGACCGGACGGTGGCCGTATGACCCCCGAACAGATGCTCGACATCGCCGTCGAGGAGGCCCGGAAAGGGTTGGCCGAGGGCGGGATTCCGATCGGCGCTGCCCTGTTCAGCTCGGACGGAACCCTGCTGGGTGCCGGTCACAACCGGCGCGTGCAGAACGACGACCCGTCGATCCACGCCGAGACCGACGCTTTCCGCGCGGCCGGCCGTCAGCGCGGCTACCGCACCACGACCATGGTGACGACGCTCTCGCCATGCTGGTACTGCAGCGGGCTGGTGCGTCAGTTCAACATCGGCGCGGTGGTGATCGGCGAAAGCCGGACCTTCACCGGCGGTCACGACTGGCTGGCCGAGCACGGGGTTTCCGTTACCCTGCTCGACGATGAGCGCTGCGTGGCGATGATGGAGGACTTCATCGCCGAGCGGCCGGACCTGTGGGCGGAGGACATCGGGGAATGAGTGCCATTGCCACCGTGGACATGTCGCGCTGGTACGCCGGCGGGTCCGAGGCCGACGCGGTTTCCGCCGAGGTCGACGCCGGGCTGCAGCGCGCCGGGTTCATCGTCGTCACCGGCCACGGCGTGGACCCCGACCTCGCGGCCAAGGTGCGTGCGGCCAGCCGGGACTTCTTCGCGCTGCCCGACCACATCAAGCAGTGCTACTCGGTACCCGTCGGTGGGCACGGCTGGATCGGGCCGGGGGCCGAGGCCAACGGTTACGCGGAGGGCACCGAGACGCCGCCGGATCTGAAGGAGAGCTACAGCCTGGGCGCCGAAACGGCGACGGGTGACCCCGAGGTCGACCGGACCTGGTTCGCGCCCAACGTGTGGCCGGCCGAGGTGCCCGCGCTGCAGGCATTGGTCGACGAGTACACCACCGCGATGCGGAAGCTGTCCGACGACCTACTGGCCTTGTTCGCCCACGCTCTCGGGCTGACCGTCAATCCTTTTGTCGCCCTGGCAGACCGGCCGACCTGGACCATGAACATCAACCACTATCCGCCGGTCAGCGTGGTGGGGGAGCCTGAGCCGGGCCAGTTCCGCATCGGCCCGCACACCGACTTCGGCACGGTGACCGTCCTGGACCGCGAACCGGGGGCCGGCGGACTGCAGGTCTACTCCGAGCAGGAGGGCTGGGAGGACGCGCCGTGGGAGCCCGGATCGCTCACGGTCAACATCGGTGACCTCTTGGAGTATTGGAGTGGACGGCGCTGGCCGTCGGGCCGCCACCGCGTACTGCCGCCGCAGGCGCACGCTCCCGAAGAAGACCTGGTTTCGCTGATCTACTTCTACGAGGCCAACCACGACGCAGTCGTCACCCCGCTGGAGCCGCCCGTCGGTAGGGTCGGCAGCCTGGAGCCCGTGACGTCGTCGGCCTTCATCAAGGAACGCCTGGACGCCATCACCCTCGGTTAGCTCTGGGCGTGCGGTGGCGTCTGCGAGAATGACCGCCATGCGCGTTTACATCGGTGCCGACCACGCCGGATTCGAGTTCAAGCAGACCATCATCGAGCACCTCAAGAAGACCGGTCACGAGCCGATCGACTGTGGTGCCTACACCTACGACGCCGATGACGACTACCCGGCGTTCTGCATCGACGCAGCGGTCAAGACAGTCGCCGATCCGGGCAGCCTGGGCATCGTGCTCGGCGGCTCCGGCAACGGTGAGCAGATTGCCGCCAACAAAGTGCCCGGTGCCCGCTGTGCCCTGGCCTGGAGCGTCGAGACCGCCAAGCTGGCCCGCGAACACAACAACGCGCAACTGATGGGCCTGGGCGGACGCATGCACACCGAGGAAGAGGCGCTGGCCATCGTCGACGCGTTCCTGTCGACGCCGTGGTCGGAGGCAGAGCGCCACCAGCGCCGCATCGACATCCTGGCCGCCTACGAGAAGGATCACGTCGCCCCGCCGGTTCCCGGCGCGCCCGCCTGACCCATGCCCGAAGGGCACACCCTGCACCGGCTGGCCCGGCTGCACCAGAAGCGGTTCGGCCGGAAACCCGTCGTGGTGTCCAGCCCGCAGGGCCGCTTCACCGACGGTGCGGCCACGGTCAGCGGCCAGATGTTCAAGCAGGCCGACGCCTGGGGCAAGCACCTGTTCCACCACTACGACGGTGGCCGGGTGGTGCACATCCACCTCGGTCTGTACGGGACGTTCACCGAGGCTCCCGTTCCCTTGGGGCTGCCCGTCGGCCAGGTGCGGATGCGGATCGTGGGCAGCGAGTACGGCACCGACCTGCGTGGCCCCACCGTGTGTGAGGTGATCACCGAACCCGAGATCGCCGATGTGGTGGCCCGTCTGGGCCCCGACCCGCTGCGCAAGGACGCCGACCCTGCGCTCGCCTGGGCGCGAATCAGCAAGTCGCGCAGGTCAATCGGTGCACTACTGATGGATCAGTCGGTGATCGCCGGCGTCGGCAACGTGTACCGCAGCGAACTGCTGTTCCGTCATCACATCGATCCATACCGGCCGGGTACCCACCTGCAGCAGGCCGAATTCAGCGCCATGTGGACCGATCTCGTCGAGCTGATGAAGGTCGGGGTGCGCCGCGGCAAGATCGTCGTCGTCCGCCCCGAGCACGATCACGGTGCCCCGTCCTACGGTCCGGGCCGGCCCCGCACCTACGTCTATCGCCGGGCGGGCGAGGCCTGCCGGGTGTGCGGCGCGACGGTGCGCACCGCGGAACTGGAGGCCCGCAACCTGTTCTGGTGCCCCGACTGCCAGGTGTGAGCCGGTTGCTCGGCGGAGGTCAGAAACCCCCGAAATCGCCACCGAAGTCGCCGAATCCGCCGCCGTCGAAGCCACCGCCATCCCAACCGCCGGTGTCCGTGCCGCCCCAGTCGCCACCACCGTCAGCGCCGCCATCGAATCCACCCGAGTCCTGACCCGCGGCGAAACCGTCGGAATAGCCGTCGCCGTAACCGCTCTCGAAACCCTGTGCGCCGTAGTCGACTCCGTGCATACCGGAGAACATCGCGTCGAACAGCAGAACCGAGCCCAGACCCCAGGCGCCGGCCACCAGGGCCGGCTTCCACCACGGTTCGGAATACCAACCGGCGGGCACCGGGCGTCCGGCGACCCGGCCGCCGGGGTAGTAGTTCGGGGTGCGCTGTGACGGGTTCGGCGAGGCCTCGACCTCGCGGCCCTCGAAGTTGATCCGACGGTCCTCGGTCACCGCCCCAGCCGAACGCTGCCCGGTCAACGACTCCAGCTCGGGGCCGGGATCCATGCCCATGGCGGTACGGGCCGCGCGCACATAGTAGAGGCCCTCGATGGCACTCTCCTTGGCCAGCGCGGCCTGCTTGGCGGTGGTGGCCTGATCGATCTGTGAGGACGCCGCGGTGTAACGCTCGGAGGCGTCGGCCAACGCCTGCTTGGACGCATCGTCGGAGCCGGTCAGATTGAGCACCTGGCCGCCGAGACGTTCGATCAGCCTGCGGGCGTCGGCCTTGGCGTCAGCCAGCGACTCCGCGGAGCGACGGCCGTTGGCCTTCGACGAGCTGTAGACAGCGAACGCGATCGCGGCGACGACAAGGATGATGAGTACCAGCAAAATGCTGTTCATGGCGTCCAGCGTACCGACGGAAAACGACGCTGCCGGGCCCTCGTAGAGAACTCAAATTACGCCGAGAGCGGAGTACACCTCGTTGGAAAGCGCGACCGTGCGGGGGTCGGCATTGCACTTGGTGGCGTCGAAATAGTTCATCACGTACGCGTAGCCGATCCGATGCTCCAGGTCCACGAATGCGAACGAGCCGCCAGACCCGCCGTGGCCGAAGATGCCGGTGTTGGGCCCTGCCACACCACGCTGGTTGAGCATGTAGCCCAAACCCCAGCCATGGTCGGCGACCCGTGCACCGAGCACCACATCGGCGTCGAATCCGCCCTGCGAGATCCGGCAGCGCTCCATGTGCTCGCGAGTCAACAGTTTTTCCTGGGCCAGCGCGTTGTAGAACGTCGCCATGCCGAGCGCGGACACGTGCGCGTTGGTGCTCGGAAACTCCGCCGCGCGCCACGCGTCCAGCGCCTGCACGCCCAATTCGTCGTCCGGCACGAAGTCCATCGACACCGCCCAACCGGCCATCGGATGCTCGTGGAGGGAGGCGGGCGGTCGGTGCACCTGATTGTCGGCCAGCAGGCTGCGTACCGACGGTTTGTTCACCATCTCCGCACACCGGTGGTGCTGCCAGGCGGGTAGGCCGATGTGGATGTCGGCGCCCAGCGGTTCGGCCACCTCGGTGCGCAGATAGTGACCGATCGTGCGGCCCGTCACCCGGCGCACGATCTCGCCGAGGATGAAGCCGAAGGTCACCACCTGGTAGCCCTGCGCGCTGCCCGGCGGCCACCATGGCGTCGCGGCGGCGATCCGGGCGCACACCGCATCCCAGTCCGTGACCTGCTGCCAATTCATCGGTTCGCGTGGGCCGATCACACCGGAACGGTGACCCAACACCATCGCGATGGTGATGTCCTGCTTGCCGGCCTGGCCGAACTCGGGCCAATAGCGCGCTACCGGAGCGTCCAGGTCGATCTCGCCACGGTCGGCCAGAAGGTGGATGCAGGTGCTGGCCAGGCCCTTGGAGCCGGAATAGACGCTGGCCAGGGTGTCTTGCTGCCACGGCCGGGTGCCCGCGGCATCGGCCGATCCGCCCCACAGGTTGACCACCAGATCACCCTCGACCCAGACCGCGACCGCGGCGCCCACCTCCCGGCGGTGGGCGAAGTTGTCCTCGAAGGCATCGCGCACCCGGGTGAACTCCGGCGCGCAGGTGCCTGCGATGACGGTCGTGGCGGGCATTCGTCTCCTGCACAGGTGCGGTGGTATTGCGGCAGCGGTGCGTTGTCTGTCAGATTTGCGCTGCCATCTTCAAGATCGGTCGACAGTCCCCACCTGTTACTCACGGTAGGTGGCCGACACCTGTGAAGCACCCCTCCGGCACGGATCGCAAGCCATTCGAGACGGGGGCGTGATGCTCGGGGGCGTTGCCGGCCGCTGATTTGTCGCCGGTTTCGCCGAGAAGATGGCGAGTCGGCGGGCGGTTCAACGGGCGTTCAGCCGCGCCAGACCGGGACCGCCCAGCTCGGATGTAACCGCATGGATGCGCCCGGTCATCGCGAGCAACAGCGCTTCGCCCGGTCCGTGCACCTCAAGCCCGCGGCCGGCCGACCAGTCGAGGTCGGTGGCGACCAGGCGCAGACCCCGGGTGCGGCGAGCCCCGCCGATCACCGGGCTGACCCGCGCGAACGTGAGGCAAGCCAGCAGCGCATCGGCCGGAATGAGGCGGGGAAGGCTGAGCGGACGCCGGATGTCCTGCTGGTGGATCACGCATTCGATGAGTGCGACCCGGCAGCCGTACAGTGCGCCCGCGCCAGAGGGGTCTGCGCCCGCCCGCATCAGGTTGCGAAGTTCGTCAGGTCCGGATCCGGCGTTGGCTCGAAGCGCGCGGTCGTTGATCCGGTTCACCTGTCCCCGCGCGGCCAGCATTGCCGCGGTGAGCTGCAGCCGGGTCTGTCCGAGATATGCAATGGTGTGGGCGGCGACGTCGCGGACAGTCCAGTTCGCGCACAATGTCGGCGCCTGCCACTGCCGAGGGCTCAGTGCATCCAGCAGATCCGCGAATTCCTGGCGTTCCCGGGCTGCGAGTGCGCGGACGCTGGACACGGCTAAGCGGTGCCGAAGCAGAACGCTTTTTTACCCGCGAGGGTAGATCTGTCCTGCGCACGGATCTTGCCGTTCACCGTGACTGTGCACTCGACACTTTCGCCCGGTTGGGGCTGCGCCATGAATTGGAATGCCTTGGTGAGGCCGTCGACGATCTCGACGTCCTTGCTCCACGGCAGGTCGACCGCTTCCTCGGTGGTCACGTTTTCGAAGTCGCGCATCGAATACAGCACCGATGCCTTGTCACCGGTGCCGGTGACCTCGTACGTCACCGTCACGGCACGAGAGGCTTGGTAGCGAGCGAACACCAAGAGGCCGCCGTAGACCAGCGCGATGACGACGACGATCGCCAGGACGACCCACAGCCAGGTTTTCTTCTTCCTCGTCGGTGGGGACGCGTAGTAACCCGGCGCGTAGGGCTGAGGCGGATACGGCTGTGGCGGGTAAGGCTGCGGCGGCATGTTCGGGGGCGGCGTCTGCTGCCAGCTGTTACCGCTCTGCGGATAGTTCATGCGCGCCCCCGTCATTCGAAACCCGACCCAGCCAACAAGATCTAAACAGGCCACCCCTCGACGCGGGTTCAGCGGATCCCGACTCGATCGGTGGCGCGGCCGAGAACCGCATATTCGTATTCGCGGGCTGCGGTGCGAATTTCGGGATCCGAGATTGTCTGCGGAAAACCACTTGGAGAATACGTATTTGCTCGGGCGCGGCGTCTGCATAAGCGACTCCGCCGATCGAGGGGGGAGATCGGCGGAGTCGGTGGGGTAGTTGTTCAGTGGCCGACGGGTGTGCCGCGTCGTCCTGTCAGCGAGGTGTAGATCGCGATCAGCACAATCGCGACGACCACGCCCACCACGAACGGAATGATCGCGAACCCGCCGTTCGAATTGGTGTATCCGACGACCGCGGTGAGCCACGAACCGATCAGGGCTCCGGCAATGCCGAGCACAACCGTCATGAGTGTGCTGACGTTCTGCCTGCCGGGCATGATGAGCCGCGCCAATGCGCCGATAATCGCGCCCACGATGACTGCGGTGATAATTGCTCCGATCATCTCGTTGCCTTTCGTTCTAACCGACTTCTTGCAAGTGGTGTGATACACATCACTGTCCTCCGATTTTCGATAGTCGGCCACTATTGAGACGTGTGCGATATCCGGCAGTGGCCTACTCGTGGGTAATCCGCCGCGGTGCGCGGCGGGGGCGGGATAATGCGGTGCCATGGACGCCCTGCTGTGGGTACTCGTCGCGGTATTCGCCATCGGCGTCGTCGCCGGTGGGTTATTGCGCATTCGTGCCTGGCTGCAAAAGCCGGTGCCGCCCGAGGTGATCGAGGCGGCACACCGCGATGATGAAAAGGACGGCTAGCGGCGTGAGAACCACGCTCGGAGTAGCCCTCGCCGCAGCCTTGCTGGCGCTCGGGTCGCCGGCCGCCCGCGCCGATCGGGTCGAACCGCCGCCGATATACAAGTCCTACGACTTGTCCATCGACTTCTCGAAGCAGACATTCGATGGAACGCCGACACCGATGAAATCGATGACGGTGCCCGCCGAATTCACCACGCATTGTGACCGGATTCTTGGGCGCAAGCCTCGGACTTCAGTCCGGGGTGAGCCCATCCCGTTTGTCGGCGGGCGTAGCCCGGCGTTCAAGGTGGTCGGGCTTGTCCGTCGATGTATTGCTTGATGATCGACAAGGGTGCGCCGCCGCAGGAGACGGCGAAGTAGGACGGCGACCAGAGGTGTCCGCGCATGCGAGCGCGGACACACGCGCCGGTGTATTCGTGGCGCACCGCGTAGGCGGCGCGGCCCTTGAGCCGCTGAACCAGCGTGGAGATCGCCAGCGTCGGTGGGTAGGAGACGAGCAGGTGCACGTGGT
>NZ_VCMY01000015.1:0-116466 GCF_005924235.1 Mycobacterium sp. DBP42 | reverse complement strand
GGCCAAGCCCGGTGTTCGTACCCGCTCCTGGTGAGCAGGCGCCCGCGAGCACGCCATCACCGACTGATGGGGGCCAGTGATGCAGTTGCACAAGAGCCGGATCGGACTGGCGGTCGTGCTGGTGTTGGTGCTGATCGGAGGCATCATCGGGGTGGTGCGGTTGGCCACTGAGATGGGTCGGGTCAATGTCACGGGATACTTCGCGAACAGCAACGGTGTCTACCAAGGCGACGACGTGCTGATCCTCGGATTCCCGGTGGGCAAGATCACGAAGATCGAGCCGCAGCCGTCACGGGTGAAGATCAGCTTCTGGTACGAAGACAAGTACCAGGTGCCCGCCGACGCCAAGGCAGTGATCATGTCCCCATCCCTGGTGACGGCCCGCAACATCCAGTTGACGCCGGTCTACAGCGACGGGCCCGTGATGGAAGACGGGGCGGTCATACCGCAAGAACGCACCGCGGTCCCGCAGGAGTACGACGATCTTCGGGCGCAGCTCAAGAAGCTCACGGAGCTGCTCAAACCGACTCAGCCTGGCGGAGTCAGCACCATCGGTCAGTTTGTCAACACGGCTGCAGACAACCTGCGTGGCCAGGGCACCGATATCCGCGATACCGTGATGAAGCTGTCGCGGGCGGTTTCGGCGTTCGGTGACCACAGTGGTGACCTGTTCAGCACGGTGAAGAACTTGTCGATTCTGGTGTCGGCGCTCGAGGACAGCAGCGGCCTGCTCAGCCAGCTCAACCAGAACCTCGCCACGGCGTCGGGGCTGTTGGCAAACGACCCCACCGAGGTCGGCAACGCCGTCCGGGATCTGAGTGATGTAGTCGGTGACGTGAAGAGTTTCGTCGCCGACAACCGGGAAGCAGTGGGCACCACCTCGGACAAGCTGGCGGCGGTATCCCAAACGGTGACGCAGAGCCTGGACGACATCAAGCAGACCCTGCATATCGCCCCCAACGTTCTCTCCAACGTCCAGAACATGTACCAACCGGCGCAGAGCACCCTGTCGGGAGCGCTGGCCGTCACCAATTTCTCCAACACGATCCAGTTCCTGTGCGCCGGTGTGCAGGCCGCGTCGCGGCTGAATGCCGAGCAATCGGCGAAACTGTGCGTCCAGTATCTGGCACCCATCATCAAGAACCGGCAGTACAACTTCCCCCCGCTGGGTGCCAACCCCTTCGTCGGGGCTATGGCGCGGCCCAACGAACTGACCTACAGCGAGGACTGGATGCGGCCGGACTACATTCCACCGCAACCGCCGCCGCCGGCGAGCCCACCCACAGCCCCTGCCCCGCCGTTGGCGGCAGAGGCGCCGGCGGGCCCGCCACCCGTTGCCGCGACGACTGATCCGGCCCAAGGCCTTCTCGGGATCATGGTCCCGCCCGGAGGTGGGCAATGACCCGGAGGTGGGTAATGACACGGTCGCGCAGTGGCGACGAGACCGACTTGCCTCGGCACTGGCGTCGTGTCGGTACCCAATTGCTGATCGTGCTCGCAGTCGTCCCGTCGGCGGCAGGATGCGCCTTCCAGGGGCTGAATTCGCTGTCACTGCCTGGCACCAAGGGCGGCGGCGAGGGTTCGATCACTGTTCAGGCGCAGGAACCGAACGTCGAGAACCTCGAACCCAATTCGACGGTTCGAGTCAACGACGTGCCGGTCGGACACGTGACGAAAATCGAGCGGCAAGGTTGGCATGCGCTTGTCACCATGTCGATCGACGGGGGCGTCGACCTGCCGGCCAACGCGACCGCGACCATCGGGCAGACCAGCTTGCTGGGATCGAAGCACGTCGAATTGGCCCCTCCCACCGCTGTCGCACCGGAAGGCAAACTCAAGGACGGTGCGTTGATTCCATTGTCGTCGGGCCGCTCGTTCCCGACGACGGAGCAGACGCTGGCAGGGCTTTCCTTGTTGCTCAATGGTGGTGGACTCGGCAAGGTGCAGGACGTCACCGAAGCTTTCGCCACGGCTTTCGATGGGCGTGAGTCGGACTTGCGTAGCTTGCTTGAGCAGTTGGACACCTTCATCACCTACGTCAATGACCAAAAAGACGACATCATCGCTGCCACCGACAGTCTGAACAACTTGGTGGGTAAATTTGCCGAGCAGAAGCCGGTCATCGACAAAGCGATCAAGGTGCTCCCGGATGCGCTGACCGTGCTGAAGGACAATCGGCAGGCTCTCGCCGATGCACTCGATCAGGTCGGCAAATTCAGCGCACTGGCAGCCGACTCGGTCAACCAGACCAAAGAGAACCTGGTCAAGGAACTCCATGACCTCGGCCCGGTATTGCAATCGCTCGCCGATGCCGGACCGGCTCTCACCAAATCGCTGGATCTGATCACGGCCGTCCCGTTCGCCAACCCCACGCTGACGAAGTGGATTCGGGGCGACTACGGCAACGTGACCGCCATCGTCGACCTGACGTTGAGCCGACTCGACGCGGCGATGTTCACCGGCACTCGCTGGGAATGCGACTTGACCGAACTTGAGCTGCAGTGGGGCCGCACCATCGGCCAGATGCCCAGTCCGTGCACCGCGGGCGGCCCCAACAACCTGGGCAACCCATTGGTCGCTCCATATCACTTCGACCAGGGCAAATAACATGTTGAGCAGGCGAATCCGAATTCAATTGGTCGCTTTCACGGTGATTGCGATAGTCATCACCGCGGTGACGCTCATCGTTTACATGCGCGTCCCGACGTTCATGCTGGGCGTCGGGCGCTACACCGTGACCGTTCAGCTGCCGCAGGCTGGTGGCCTCTACGAAGGTGGGAACGTCACCTATCGCGGTGTCGAGGTCGGCCGGGTGACCGCTGTTCGGTTGGCCCCCACCGGTATCGAGGCCGACCTGCAGCTGAAGTCGGACATCCCGATACCGTCGGATCTGCGCGTCGAAGTGCACAGCATGACAGCGGTCGGCGAGCAGTATGTTGCGCTACTGCCGCAAAGCGACAATGCCCCACCGCTGAAAGGGGGCGACGTAATACCTGCCAGTGCCGCCTATGTGCCGCCGGACATCAACTCGCTGTTGAATGCGACCAACCGTGGGCTGGGCGCCATCCCCAAAGAAAATCTGAAAACGGTGGTCGATGAGGGCTACACGGCCGTCGGTGGGCTCGGCCCCGACCTGTCGCGGCTGGTCAAGGGATCGACACAACTGGCGATCGATTCCAGGAAGAACCTCGACTCGCTGACAAACCTGATCGACGGATCCAAGCCACTCCTGGACTCTCAGATCGAGACGTCCGACTCGATCCAGGCGTGGGCTGCGCACCTGGCGACCGTTACATCGCAACTGAAGGACAAGGACGCAAACGTCCGGACTCTGCTGCAAGAGGGGAGTCCGGCCCTCGGTGAGGCTCGGCAGTTGTTCGATCGACTGCAGCCGACACTGCCGATCGTGCTCGCCAATCTGGTCAGCGTCGGCGAGGTCGCGGTCACTTATCGAGGGAACCTGGAACAGGTGCTGGTCTTGGCGCCGCAAGATGTCGGAGTCCTTCAGGCCCTAGTGGTGGCCAACGCTGATACGAAACAGGACTACCACGGTGCCTATCTGAGCTTCAATCTGAATCTGAACCTGCCGCCGGCGTGCACAACAGGCTTCCTACCGCCCCAGCAGATGCGCTCGCCGGCGCTGGAAGATTACCCGCCGCGTCCCCCCGGCAACCTCTACTGCCGTATCCCTCAGGACGCACCGAACGCGGTGCGCGGTGCTCGCAACTATCCGTGCGAGACCCGGCCGGGGAAGCGCGCCGCCACCGTGAAGCTGTGCGAAAGTGACCGCCCCTACGTGCCGTTGAACGACGGCTTCAACTGGAAGGGCGACCCAAACGCGACGCTGTCGGGACAGGGCGTCCCCGAGCTGGACCCCGGCGAGGAAGCGCCCGCACAGCAGCCGTCGCCGGTCCCGGGTGTGGCCCCGCCAGAAGCGGCGCCGCCGGATGCGCCACCACCGCTGGCGGTGGCGCAATATGACGCGGCGACTGGGACATACATCGGACCGGACGGGCAGATCTACAAGCAGAGTGATCTTGCCCGCGGCGCCAAAGAAGGGCAAACATGGCAGAGCATGCTGACACCCCCGGCGGGGAATTGATCGAGCCAGGAGAATCGGATATGCCATCACAATCAGGGAACACAACAGGCGAGGCATCGGCTCCCACCCCGGAGGAAGAGCAGTTGGGGACCGTGAGTGATGCCACGGCTGAAGCATCGGACGAGGCGTCCGATGCGACGGACCCGTCCGTCGCGGATCAGTCCGACGAAGGTGAGTCTCAGCCCGAGGATGACACTGAATCCGCTGTCGGCAAACGACATTCGAATACTCGTCTTGCCATCGCGGTAGGCGCGGCCGTACTGGTTGCGCTGGGATCGTTGACCGGTTGGCTCGGCTATCGCATGTATCAATCACGCCAAGCGGAGACCGAGCGGGATATCGTCGTCGCCGTCGCACGGCAAGGCGCGATAAATCTCACCACCATCGACCACAACACTGTCGATGCTGACATCAAGCGAATCCTCGACTCGTCGACCGGAACGTTCCATGACGATTTCCAGACGAGATCCGAACCATTCGTTGCCGTAGTCAAGCAGGCGCAATCGAAATCGACCGGCACAGTCACCGAGTCAGCACTGGAATCCCAGGACGGCGATCAGGCGCAAGTTCTCGTCGCAGTATCGGTGAAGACTTCGACCGCCGCCCAGCAGGAGCAAGATCCGCGGAGATGGCGCATGCGCATCACCGTCGAGAAAAGCGGTGACAGCGCCAAGGTGTCCGATGTGCAATTCGTGCCATAACCACGGCCAACCGAACACGCCGACCCAGATGGGAGTGCATCTTGCCGACCAAAACTGACGCGATCACGGAGCCATCCGTACACGAGCCCCTAGACGAAGCGTCTCCGATCAGCGACGCCGACGGATCCGACGACACCGCTACCGGCGGTGAAGACAAGTCGGCCGCCGAGGAGACCCATGCCGAGGCATCTGTCTCGACTGGTCGTTCGGTGCGGCAGCGCATACTCATCTATGCGGTGATGCCCGCGCTGGTCCTGATATTGACAGCGGGCGCAGGCTATTTGAAGTGGCAGAACGGTTCCGCCGGGTCGGCGCAGGCGGCTGCCACCGAGTCGACACAGGCTGCTACCGATAGCACGATCGCGATGCTGTCCTATGCTCCGGATAGCGTCGACAAAGAACTTCCTGCCGTAGGCGACCGACTTACCGGAAAATTCCGCGACGAATACACTTCGCTGATCAACGATGTCGTCATACCGGGCGCCAAACAGCAGAAGATCTCAGCGGTGGCCAAGGTGCCGGCGGCCGCATCCGTATCGGCCACCCGAGATCACGCCGTGGTCTTGGTTTTCATAGATCAAACCATCACCATTGGTGATGGGGCACCAACCAACAATGCGTCCAGCGTGCGCGTCACTCTCGACAAGGTCCATGACCGATGGCTCATTTCGCAATTCGAACCCATCTGATTCGCACCTGCGCCGGGTTCGTGGTGACGATGGGTGCATTGATGATCGCAGCAGCGTCAATGGCTGCGCCGGCACGGGCAGATGTGACGGCTTACCTGGTCAACGTGACCGTACGGCCCGGATATAACTTCGCCAATGCTGACGCGGCGATCGCCTATGGACAGGGAATCTGCGACAAAATCGCCTCGGGTCGCAGTTATGCGCAGATTATGGGAGATGTGAAATCCGACTTCGCCACCTCCGATGAGTTCCAGGCCTCGTATCTCATCACGCAAGCGGCGAATGAGCTGTGTCCGGCACAGATCTGGCAGCTACGCAACTCGGCAGCGGGCTATCGGCCGCCAGGCCCGTAGGCCGTAGGCCATTAAGGGGAGATCCGATGAACCATCCACTACGCCGCGCGGTATCCATGGTAGTGGCCGCTCCACTACTCGCGACAACGGTGACGGTTCCTGTCGCCTGGGCCGACAATGACAACAACACCCTGGTGCCCAACAACAAACGGCTCAACGACAGTGTCGTAGCCAACGTGTACACGGTTCAGCGCCAGGCCGGCTGCACCAACGATGTCGGCATCAATCCTCAATTGCAGCAGGCCGCCCAGTGGCACGCCGTGGATGTGCTGAACAATCGCAACCTCGACGGTGACATCGGTTCCGACGGTTCGACAGCTCAAGACCGTGCCAATGCCGCGGGCTTCCCCGGCACAGTGGCCGAGACGGTTGCGATCAATCCGGCGCTCGCGATCAGCGGCATCGAGTTGCTCAACCAGTGGTACAACAACCCTGCCTATCTCGCGATCATGCGCGATTGCGCGCACACCGTCATGGGGGTGTGGTCCGAAAACAGCTTGGACCGGACCGTGGTGGTGGCTGTGTACGGAGCGCCGAACACCGCCGTCCCGTCGACCAGCCCCATCGACCCCAACCCGGACTATGACGGCAGCGACGAGCTTGAGTACGGCGTCAACTGGTTGCCCTGGATCCTGCGCGGGGTCTATCCGCCACCGGCCTACCCGCCTCAGTAGGACGACAACATGATCGCCTGTGCGGCAAAAGACTTGCCGCACAGGCACTGTCAACTCGTGAGCATTCGCTGCATCGAGTCGATCTCGGTCTGCCTTACCTTGACGATCTGATTGGCCATGCTGACGGCGTCCAGATTCTTCCCCTCGGCGATCTCGCCATGGGCCATCTCGATCGCTCCCTGGTTGTGGCTGATCATCGATCGCAGCCACAAAGTGTCGAATTCTGTACCGCTCGAAGAGGTCAGCTCGGCGATCGCGGCCTCACTGACCAACCCTTTCATCGTGGCATCGCTTCCAGCATCGCCCGTCTTGATGTCGGGGTTCTCCTTCCATTGAACCCACAACGCCCGTAAGACCGCCATTTCTGACTGCAGGGTCGTTGCGCTGGCGGATGCGAACGCGACGACCCCAGCATTGGTGGAGCGTTCTGGGACGAGTGTCGACATGTCGATACCCTGCTGGGCATGCGTCATCATGTTGTGCGCGAAGGTGAAATCTTGTGCATTGAAGCCGTCGGGTTCGCCGGTGACGATGGGCTCGTCGGTGGCTGCACCTGCATCCTGCGGGGCATGACCCTGACTGCACGATGGCAGGGAGAAGGCGAGGACCAAAGCCGCCAAGGCACCGCCGATGCGGGGGACGACGCTACCCCGTCTGGACGAACTCAGCATGACACCTTTAGCGTGAACGGCCGCATGTCCGGTTGATGAGCTTTAGGTGTGTAACCGCGGGCAGTACCGGAGATCTCGTATGTAGCGCCGGTCATGGTCACGGTGGCGTCACCGCCAAGGTCTCGGTTGTAACCCCCGGTGAAGCCCTCGGGATCCTGGATGGTTATGGACTCGACGACCGGTTCCTTGGCGGTTGAGACCATTGCCGTCGTCTCTGACGTGCCGCCACGTGTCGTGATCATGGTCAGCGATTCGCCTGTCATGCACTGCACGCTCTCGGGTGTTACCGGGTTGATGCCATCGATGCTGAGCTGGGCGGTGCCGGCCGGCAATGTCCCGGGTTGGCGCTCGGCGGGTCCTGGCGCTGACGAACAGCCGACCGCGCAGCCGATCACCAGCACAGCCGCGATGAATACCGAGTCGGTTCGCTTCACGGCGATCTCCTGTCAGTGGACTTGCTGCAAACTGTCGGTGGCTACGGCTTCACCATTTGTCTTTGGCGGTGAATCATCGGTTTGCCCGGAGTTTCGAGCAGGCCGCCGGGCGATCCGCGAATTAATTGAGCGCGCCGGCGACGGGGCGGTATCGGCCAACGATGACGCACCGGCCGATACCTGTGTCAGTGCGGCGTTCTGGATCTCGGTGTCGAAAGGTAGACCGTCGGCGACGGTGATCAGGGCGACCAGTGCTTGCACGCATTGTTCGGCGATTTCGTCTCGTTCTACGTCGCCGTGGTGCAGCCAGTCGGTGGTGACATTGTCGAGGTAGCCAGCCCAGCCTTCCACTGCTGATCGGAGGCGCGGACTAGGGTCGGCGGGACAACCGAGGCTGTGTAGGAGTTCACGTCGAGCCTCGCGTCGCGCGGCTTGGGCGATTTCACGGATGTGCGGCGGGGCAGCGTTTCCGTCTTGCATCAAGCCGGTGAATCGCGCTGCGTGCCGCTCCACGTACTCGAAGTGGCGACGGACGTAGCCGCGGACCCGGTCCGGCCCTGCGAGTTCGTCTTCTCGCGGACGTTCGTACTGCAACATGTCCTTCCATGCCTGGTCGACGGCATCGGAGAAAAGGCCACGTTTGCCGCTGAAGTAATACGAGACCAACCCGTGGGCCACACCGGCATCACGACATATGTCATCGATCGACACGTCGTCATAGGGCCGTTCGGCGAAGTGCTTCATGGCTATGTCGAGAATGATTCCGCGCCGCGCGGACTTCCGCGGCCTGTCGCGTATCGCTCGCACTGCTGGTTGTGCCATGCCACTGATCTTAAGGGAAACCACCGCTGATGTTGACTCTAGGTCAAGTTAAAGCCAAGTTTGACTTTAAGTCAAAGTCAAACTACGTTGTGATGCATCCCATACTGTTCCCTGAGAGAGGGGGTAGGTCACCTGTGGACTTCGATTTTGTGATCGTCGGTGCAGGATCCACGGGGTCGGTCCTTGCGGCCCGCCTGAGCGAGGACTCCAGTCGGTCAGTACTGCTGTTAGAGGCTGGTGAGCTGTACGGCGGTGAGCCGAGCAATTTCCCGGACTGCGTCACCAACCCTGCGAACATGACCAGTTCGATGCCGGGGGGGCCGCACAACTGGACCATGCTCGGAACCCTTGTGCCGGGTGTTCAGGTGCCGATACCCCGCGGAAAGGGCATCGGCGGCTCGGGTGCCATCAATGGCGCCTATTTCGAGCGCGGCACTGAAGCGAACTTCGACGAGTGGGCGAAGCTGGGCAATGACGCCTGGTCGTACGATCAGGTGCTGCCGTTTTTCAAGCGTTTGGAGAAAGACCTCGACTTCGGCGGAGACCTACACGGGGCCGATGGTCCGATCGCGGTCCGACGAGAAACTGCCGACCGCGCGCCGGAGTTCACGGGCGCGTTCACTGCCGCCTGCCGCGGAATGGGATTCCCCGACGAGCCCGACAAGAACGCCGGGGGCACTGATGGAGTGGGCCCGGTGCCGCTCAATGTTGCCGATGGAACCAGGATCAGCAGCGGCATCGCTTATCTGGTCCCAGCGTTGCGCCGTCCGAACCTCACCGTCATCGGCAATGCCCATGTTCGCAAGGTGGTGCTCGAGGGCAGCGTCTGTGTCGGTGTGGAGGCTGACGTCGACGGTAAGCGGGAGGTATTCCGAGGAGCCACGACGGTGTTGTCCGCCGGGGCGCTCCGGTCACCTCAACTCTTGATGCTCTCGGGTATCGGGCCGGCGGCGCACCTCCGGCAACACGGTATCGATGTGATTCAAGACCTTCCAGGAGTCGGCGCCAACCTGACCGATCACCCCGAGTTGAGCCTCCGTTGGAACTTCTCCGGTAAGTCGAAGGTCATCGCTGGGCGTGGCGTCATGACCAGTGCGCTGAACTGGACGTCGGAGGGCTCCGATCAGCCGGGTGACTTGGAGATCCTGCCGTTCGTATGCAAGGCCGGCGACATGATGAAGCTCGGCCCGATGCTGAAGGCGCCGCGCAAATCCTTCGCGGGTCTGCGTCAGACGTCACTGAAGTTCATGATCCAGCAGGCGAAAGGGATGAACCACCCGTTCGCGGCGATCGGCTTGCAGCAAGAGGACAGCCGCGGTCAGGTCAGACTCAGGTCTGCCGACCCGTACGAGCAACCGGACATCAACTGGAATCTGATGGCGACCGACAGTGACCGTCGCCGCTTCCGGGAGGGAATCCGGGTCGCCGCCGACGTCTTCGGATCGTCCGAGATGCGAAAGATCGGTGGCCGGATGATCAACCTCGACGAGGCAAGCCTGCAGGACGACAAGGCACTCGACGAATGGGCGGTTCGCAATATCTTCGCCGTCGGCCACCCGTCCTGCACCTGTCGCATGGGTCCGGAGTCGGACACCGATGCGGTTGTCGATCAGTTCGGCCGCGTGTACGGAGTCGACGGGCTTCGTGTCGCCGATACCTCCATTTTCCCCAAGATCCCTTCGCGTGGGCCGAATGCCACGGCGGTGATGGCCGGCGAGCGGATCAGCGATTTCTTGATTTCCCCTTCGACCATTAGGAGCCAGAATGACGCTTGAACAGACCGAGACAAACCAGGTGGAGACTGACGAGTCCACCGCGATCGTGCGGCAGGGGTCCGAAGCAATCGCGGATGCGTTGGTGGCCTCCGGCGTAGAGGTCGTCTTCGGATACACCGGCGGCTCGGTGCCGGCTCTGACGCAGAGTCTCTTCTCGCGTGATATCGCCGATTTCGGCGGTCGCACCGAGATCACCGCGGCATGGATGTCGTACGGATACAACCGGGTCAAGCGCCGCGCGGCGTCAGCCGTGGTCAGTTGGACGGTTGGCGCGCTCCATACGGCGCCGGTCGTCTACTCGGCGAAGCAGGACGGCACTCCGTTCCTGCTGATGGTCATGAACAACCCGCCCGCCATGGAGGCGCGCGACTGTCTTCAGGATGGCGTGGAGATCTATCCGTCGCTGAAGCCGCTGTCGAAGTACATCAGGAAGGTGACCGACGCCGGGGACATGCCGGTGATCGTCCGCCAAGCCGTGAAGGAAGCCAGCACCGGCCGATTCGGTCCGTCCGTGCTCGACTTGGCCCAGACTGCGATGTTCCAGACCACCACCATCAAGGTGGAGGAGCTCGAGCTGCCGAAGCCGCCGGCGGCCCAGACAGAGGATGTCGCCGCTGTCTGGGATCTGCTGTCGGCCGCGGAACGCCCGGTGCTGTACATCGGGGCCGGCGTGCACATCTCCGATGGCGCCGAAGAACTGCGTGAGCTCGCCGAATTGCTTGGTGTGCCGGTGGTTTCCACCTCCTGGGGAGGCCGAGGGGTTTTGCCGGACGCACACGAGCTTTACGCCGGTGCGTCTGGCAACTTCGGCTGGCGTTCGGCCAATGACGTCCTGCAGCACTCGGATCTGTGGATCTCCATCGGAACGTCGTTCTCGCAGATGAGTACCGGTTCCTGGACTCTGAACAAGCCCGAGAAGGTTGTCCACGTCGACGTGGACCCACGCGAGGTCGCCAAGATCTTTCAGCCCACGGTCGGCCTCGTCGCCGATGCGAAAGCGTTCCTGCGGCAATTGCTCAACTGGGCCCGCGACAATGCGACGCAGGCTAAGGACATCAACGAGCGTCTGGGGGGCTGGCGCGCCGATGCCACCGCCTACAAGCAGGAATGGCTCACCGAGATGGACGCCTGGTTTGACGGCACAGAGGTGCCCGTCAACCAGTACTTCCTGATCCGCACATTGTCCGAGCAGCTTCCCGACGACACGCTGGTCGTTGCCGACTCCGGTGGCAATGCGTTTGGTATGTACCGCGCATTCCAGTACAAGACGGTGACGCCGTTGGCAACAGGCGGTCGGTACATGTCGCTTGGTGCCAGCCTCCCGGTGGCGATAGGCGCCAAACTCGCCGCGCCGGAACGGACCGTGGTCAGCTATCACGGTGACGGCGGCTTCTACTACGACCTCGTGGAGCTGTCCAACCTCGCACAGCACAACATGAAGGTCATCGTCGTCATCGACAACAACGGTTGCCTTCTGGCCAACCGTGCGTCGGCCAAGGCCATGGGAATCGACAATCCCTGGGTGGATTTGCCGGAGTCCACCGACTTCGTGGCCGTTGCGAAGGGTTTTGGGGTCGATGGTGAGCGGGTCGAAACACCCGACCAGCTGATCCCCGCCATTCAACGTGCGCTGGCTTCCGAAGGAAGTTACGTGCTCGACGTTCGTACCGAGCCGGGACTGCGGATCGTCCGTGCCATCGCCGGAGTGATCCCCATCGTCGGCGACCGGACCCCGAAGTCCGGACACCTGGCCGAGGTAATCGAAGGGTCATGGCCTAGCTGACACAAACGCGGTGGCCCGGGGGCATCCGGCTCCGGGCCACCGCCTCGACCTGAATCGAGAACTCCATGAGTTGGTTCCTGCGTTACACCTCCCACCTCGGGTACTTTCCCCCGGAACTTCGACCGCAATTCGCCGCGACGGTCGGAAGTGATGACCCGGTCGCGCATATCGAATACGCGTCGTCGATCGGTATGGCGGGCGTCCTCTATCCCTGGGCGGCAGAACGACCGGACACCGAGGTGCGCGCTGTTCGTGACGCGCTCACGTCGACGGGCCTCGGGATCGGCTGTCTCGTCGGAGTGCCGTTGGCGGCCACGTTCGGCGGCCCCTGGGCCGACCGATCTCCCAACGGTCGGTCCACGTTGGAGCAGTACGTCGTCACGGCGGCGAAGACGGCCACCCTGCTCGGGTCATCCACACTGGCTGCGATCGTCACCGCGGATCCCAGCCGCGACGGTGACGCTCAGGTAGAGGCTCAGTTGGACGACGCCGCAGCGAATGTGCGCGACATGGCGGGCGTGGCGGCAGACCACGGTTTGACACTCGCGGTCGAGCCGATGTGCGTCCTGCCCGGCATGCTGGTGAACAGCACGCAACGGGCCGCCGCACTGCTCGACCGGGCCGATCACCCCTCGACGGGGCTGATCTTCGACACCGGTCATGTCGCCAGCATGGGCGAAGACATTCTGACGACGTTTGCCGACGTCTTCGACCGTATCGCTGTCCTACAGTTGGTCGATGATCCGGGTCGTGTCGAACCGGGAGCTGGAAACCTTCCACTGGTGGAGCTTGCGGCCGATGCAAACCGCCGGGGTTATTCCGGTTTGATCGACCTGGAGCATGACTGGTCGACGCCCGATGCAGCCGGCGAACAGGCCGGATTGGACCGGGTGCGCGCCTTCGATGACGCGGTCCGATCCGCCGTAACCGGTTTGTCGTCCAATGAGGCCGGATGATCTCGAAATCTACTTTGTCGCAAGATATCTCACACGGATCGGGTGCTCGTCGAACTGTCGGCGAGCACCGTTGGTCGCCGGTGTCGTGAGATTCGCGCGCGGCGGGCGCCGCGCCTGAACGATTGGGGGCAACAAGATGAGCGAGCACGTCAGTGGCGATGGCGCCGAGAAGACAGTCCGTGACTTCTTTGCCATGTGGACACCTGCAGCTGGGTCCCTTGAGCAGGCCATCGACCGATTCTTTACGGACGAGACGGTGTGGGAGAACGTAGGTCTGGGAGCCATGGTGGGAAAAGACCAGGCGATCAGCTTCATGACCGGATTTCCCATTCCGCTTGCCTACATCACGGCTGAGGACATCACGATGGCCACCGCCGGTGACATCGTGTTCGCCGAGCGCGTCGACCACTTCCATGACGACACCGGCGCGATCATCCTGTCGGCGCGGCTGAACGGTGTGTTTGTCGTCCACGACGGCAAGATCGCACAGTGGCGCGACTACTTCGACACCGCTGGCTTCGCTGCCGAACTTCAGAAGTTGGCAACCCCCTAGCGCCACACCATCGTTGGTCTATCAGCCTGTGACGAGGAATTATGGCAGAGGCCCTGTGGTTCACCGCTCCCAAGACCGTCGAATTGCGCTCTGAACCGGTGCCTGCACCGGCTGCGGGACAGATCTGCGTGCGTGCACTGTGCGGCTTGGTGAGTGCAGGTACCGAGATGAACATGTACCGCGGGCAGGGCAATCTTCCTGACATCGGGCTCATCCCCAATGCGGAAGGCAGCCTGCCGTTCCCCGTGAAATTCGGCTACCAAGAAGTCGGGGAGATCGAAGCGGTTGGGCCGGGATCCCAGTTCGCCGTGGGCGATCGGGTGTTCTGCATGCACCCACATCAATCGCGTTTCACCCTTGCCGAACAGTTCGCTTTCCGGATTCCGCCCGATCTCCCATCGCAGAAGGCGGTGTTCGCGGGTCTGTTCTGGGTCGGCCTGAACACCGTGATCACCACACCCCCGCTGGTCGGTGATTGTGTGGTGGTCAGCGGTCTCGGAGTGGTGGGCAGCATGGCCGCATACCTTGCCAACTTGACCGCCGCGAGTTTGGTGCTGATCGACCCCAATGCCGAGCGTCGCAGGCGCGCGGCTTGGATCGGAGCCGATGCGGTAGTCCACCCGGACGAAGCCTCCGCCGCGGTCGCTGAGTTTTCCGGGAATCGCGGCGCGGACCTGTTCATCGAAGCCAGCGGTGCAGTCTCGGCCCTGCAGCAGGCCCTTCAACTCACTGGTATGGAGGGGACAATAACGGTCACGTCGTGGTACGGAACGCGACCAGTCGAACTTGTGCTCTCACCCGAGTTTCATCTCCGGAATCAGCGAATCGTGAGCACCGGGCCGAGCATGCCGTCCCATCTGGCGCCGCGTTGGGACATGAACAGAGCCCGCGAAGTGAGCTGGCGGCACTTGGCTCGACTCGACGTCGCCGAGTACTTGGTTTCGCATCGCGTGCCGTTCTCCGATGCCGGCGAAGCGTACCGGCTGATCGATGATCACGATACGGAGACGTTGGCGGTCCTGCTTGAGCATCGTTCCTGACGGACGCACTCCGGAGTAGGACGGCGCATGGACCGTCGGTGCGCCCACCGTCTCGCGCCAGGTCGGTGCGACCCAGCCACTGTGCCCGGAGGCACCTTTACGTAGGTACTTGCGCGAGCAAAAAAGGAACCCAACGCTCGGAAAGCTGTCTCGCCAGGAATTTGACTTTAAGTCAAAGTCAAACTACTTTGTGATCTAGCGCATAACCCACATCACCAAGGGGGTGGATGATCGTTGAAGATTGACCGTTCGGACCTGCTCCCGTGTGAGTCTCGCGTCCGCTGCCAAAGCGGCGGTGAATGATGTCGATCTCGGTGGATTCCACAATGGCGACCACGATCAGCTCGGCTGAGTCGGGGTCCCGGGGAGCGGGTGAGTTCGATGTCACCGTCGTCGAGCGGCGGCAGGTGTCCGATTGTGTGATCGCGCTGACCTTGGAAGGCCCGTCAGGTGAGCCACTGTCGTCGTGGGACCCCGGCGCGCACATCGACGTACTGCTGCCCAATGGATTGATCCGGCAGTATTCGTTGACCGGCGACAATCGGGATGATGGTCGCTGGCGGATCGGCGTCCTGCGTGAGGTGGCGGGCCGTGGCGGGTCCGCATGGATCCACGACAATGTCGCCGAGGGGTCGACACTCCGGGTTCGCGGACCGCGCAACAACTTCAAGCTCGTACCGTCGCCCCAGTACGTTCTCATCGCCGGCGGTATCGGGATAACTCCGCTGTTGGCCATGGCGGCCGCGTTGGAAACCGACGGGTCGCAGTGGCGGATGGTGTACGGCGGCCGTACACGGAGTTCGATGGCGTTTCTCGACGAGTTGGGCGGCTACGGCGAGAAAGTCCAGATCGTCCCGCAGGATGAGCATGGTGTGTTGGATCTTGCGGGTATCCTCGGAGACCCCGCATCCGACACCCTCGTATATTGCTGCGGTCCGACCGGGTTGCTCGAGGCAGTCGAAACATACTGCACTGCCTGGCCTTCGGGGGCGTTGCGGGTTGAGCGGTTCAGCGGTAGCGAGCAAACCAACGGACAAGCCGCCGATCAACCGGTCGAGGTCGAGCTGCAGCAGTCGGGCATGACGCTGACCGTACCCGCCGGGAAGTCCATCCTCTGCGCTGTGGAAGAGGCCGGTATCGACGCTCTTTATTCCTGTCGAGAAGGGACGTGCGGTTCCTGCGAGACACCGGTGCTGTCTGGGGAGATCGATCATCGCGATCATGTCCTCAGTGAAGAGGAGCGGATGGCCAACGACACCATGATGATCTGTGTGTCGCGTGGGCTGTCCAAGCGGATCGTCCTGGACCTCTGATGTTCCGGTCCATGTGGCCATTACAACTTCGGATTGAATCGAGGAGCTAGATGTACCCGAAATCCTTTCCCCGCCAACAGTGGTACGTAGCCGGCCATTCAGAAGACTTCGGGCGTGACTTGTTGTCGCGATGGATCCTGGGGGATCCGATCTGCTTCTATCGGCGCCGCGACGGTGCGCTGACCGCGCTGGTCGACCGCTGTATCCATCGACAGATGCCGCTCAGTCTGGGCCGGCTGAAGGGCGATGACCTGGAGTGCGGTTACCACGGCATCCTGTACGCCGATGACGGTCACGCCAAGGATATTCCATCGCAGCGGGCCGTGCCGCCCGCGTGTCGGGTGCACCGCTACCCATTGAAGGAATCGGGTGGTTTCGTCTGGATCTGGATGGGTGATCCGGAGCGGGCGGACGAAAGTCTGATCCCTGACCACCCGTGGTTGGAATCCCCGGAGTGGACAGTCGTCCGAGGAACCTTGCACATGGACGCGCGTGCGCAGTTGATCAATGAGAATCTACTAGATCTATCGCACGTCTCGTATCTACACCCCGAGTCGATCGGTACCGAAGAGGTTGCAGCGGCCCCGATTTCGACGAAGTTCGAGGGGCGTTCGGTGCGGGTGATTCGTTCGATGCAGGGCATCGAGAGTCCTCCGTTCTTCGAAAAGACAATGGGGCTGGGCGGCCTCATCGATCGCGAACAGATCGCAGAATTCATTGCCCCCGGATTTCACATCACTCATGTGATGGCCAAGCCGGCCGACTCGACGAACGACGAGGAAGCGTGCCGACACAAGGCCGTTCATTGCATCACGCCAGAGCGGGAGAATTCAGCCCACTACTTCTGGGCTGTCACCCGCGATTACGCGATAGGCAACGATGAGGTGGACCACCTGATGCGGGAGGGAGTGCCGACGGTGTTCCGGCAGGACATCGCGGCAGCCGAGGCCATTGAGCGGGTGATTTCTGCTTACGCTCCGGGATATCCGGTTGAGCTGAACATCAAGGTTGACGCGGGACCCTTGCGGGCGCGGCGGATCATCGAGCAGCTGGTTGCCGAAGAAACCGTTGACGAGACCAGCACTCAGCCTGCGTGAGCGACGATGTCCAGGTTTCCCGAATACGAGCCGATTGGCATGTGGTGGACTGTCGACGCACCTTCGTTGCGCGTCCCTGATCCCGCCCACGACTACGTATCGATCTGGTCCGCCGGAGACGACGGACCGTCGATTCTCCTCGTTCCTCCCAAAGGTTCCGATCACACCGCTTGGGAGCATCTCGTGCCGGAGCTGGCCCCGCATTTCACGGTGCATGCCATGGATGCCCGCGTCGCGGATCGCGACGTCGTCGGGGTGCGAACGGCGGCTGACGCGGTGGGCGCGCGCATCGTGGTCGCCGACGGTGATGCCGCCGACGCGGCCGTGCAGGCGGCGCGCGCAAACGACACAGTACTGCTCTGTGAACGGCCACGGTCAGTAGCGGCGCCGGAAGCTGACGTTGCCGGGGCATCAGACGACAACGTGCAAACTATCCGGCTGCGCGCTGACGCGGATGGGGCCGATCAACTCATCACTGCCTTGCGGGCTGTCTCCGGCCCGGCGGGGCCGCCGGCACAGGTCCGGTCCGTCGACGATCAGGAAAGGGGTGTCCGATGACCGTGCACGACGAGAAAGTTGATTCCGGCGCCGACGATCGCTACGAGGAGTTGGCTGAACTACATGCAGCACCGCTGTGGCTTTATCACACGAATTTGGTTCCGCCAGAGCCACGCCCCACCGCTGTCCCGGCGATCTGGCGTTATGCGGAGCTGCGCCCGCATCTGATGCATTTTTTGGGCGCGCTGTCGTTGGAGGACGCCGAGCGCCGGGTCCTGATGCTGGTGAACCCGGGAATGACCGATCCCCCCGCGACGACGACATCGCTGTACGCGGGCCTGCAAATTATCGGCCCGGGTGAAACGGCGCAGGCACATCGGCATGTCGCCAATGCATTTCGGTACATCATGGAAGGCGCCGGCGCGTACACCACGGTCAATGGTGAACGGGTTCACATGAGTCCAGGCGATCTGCTGCTGACCCCGAACTGGCACTGGCACGATCATCATCACGAAGGTGACAATCCGATGGTCTGGCTTGATGCCCTGGACTATCCGCTGACCAATACACTCGATGCCAGCTTCTTCGAATTTTACGGCGACCGAACCCAAAAGAGTTCGGTGCCCGATGATTTGTCGTCCCGGCAGTACATTCACGGTCAACTCGCCCCAGCCTGGGAGACGGTGCGATCCCCGGCGTCGCCAATCGGCAAGTATCCCTGGACCGAGACGTTGAAGGCGTTCGAGGCGATTGCCGATGACGCGTGGGGTAGTGCCGCTGAGGGTGTGCTCCTGGAGTACCGCAATCCTCAGACAGGCGGCTCGGTCTTACCGACGATGTCTTGCCGAATCAGCCGACTACGTCCCGGATTCCATGGGGAGAGTATCCGGCGCACAGCGAGCGCGATCTACCACGTCGTCCAAGGATCGGGCGTGGCTCATGTCGGAGAAACGGTGTTGGAGTGGCATGACAAGGACATCTTCGCAGTCCCGCCGTGGCACCAACTTCAGTTGCGGAATTCCAGCCAGACCGAAGATGCGTATTTGTTCAGTTACACCAATGAGCCGGTGTTGAAGGCTCTTGGCTTCTACCGCGAGGAGTCCACCGAGGACTCCTCGCCATCCACCAACTAGGAGGCGTCGATGCGTTTCGTCGTTTTCGCCGAGCAGCGGCTCGGCCTCGTCGATGGCGATACCGTCATCGATGTCACCTCACTGGTCCCCGGACCTGATACTGCTGCAGGTCCTTTGGACCGGTTGATCAACAACGCGGGTGCACTCGGCACGTTCTCGCAAGCGGCGCTGAGCGATTTGCCCCGTCATCCGATAGACGAGGTGATACTCCAGGCGCCGCTGCCCAGGCCGGCGAAGGTCATCGGTGCACCGGTAAACTACGTGGACCACAAGATCGAGATGTCCGAGCAGCGGTCGATCGCTGACCTCGGCGTATTCCTCAAAGCGTCCTCATCGGTCATCGGTCCTGGCGGGACGGTGATCATGCCATACAACGACATGCGCACCGACCAGGAGGGAGAACTCGTCGTCGTGATCGGGCGTACCGCTCGTCACGTCGACGCCGCAGACGCACTGGACTACGTGTTCGGCTACAGCTGTGGTCTGGACATGACCGTCCGCTCCACAGAGGACCGGTCGACGCGCAAGTCGTTCGACACCTTCAGCCCGCTGGGCCCGTGGGTTGTCACGGCAGACGAGGTCTCCGATCCAAGAGATCTCACCCTGCAGACGCGGGTGAACGGCGCGCTCCGGCAAGATGTTTCGATAAGTGACTTGATCTTCGGCATTCCCGAACTCATCGCCTACACGAGTTCTGTGATGACTCTGTGGCCCGGCGACGTCATCTTCACCGGCACCCCTGCAGGCGTCGGCCCGGTCACGAACGGGGATCTGATCGAGGTCACGGTAAGCGACATCGGCACCCTCGCCGTCACGGTATCCGACGAGCAGGCTGTCAATTACGCGGATCGGCCCGGCTGGAGCGCCGTGTCACCGACGCCGAAGCTGGTGAGTAGCGAATAGGACAGACATGAGCATCGACGCCGATTCTGTCCCTGCTGGGGGACCACCGAATGTGTTTGATGCCAGCTTGCCTGATCTGGACTATTACCAGCTGTCCACCTTCGAAGAGGTCCACCGGCGGATTGCCCAGGCACGTGAGGTCGCACCGATCGCGCTTGGGCCGCTTGGGCCGGAGTGCCTGACTTACGAGTTGGTGCGTGCAGTGCTGCGTGATGTCCGGTTTATCGCAGTGCCGGGCTTCGGGATCGGCCTGCAGGGGGTCAGCAGTGGACCGCTCTGGGACAGAGTGACCAAGGTGATCACGTGTATGGAGGGCGAGGATCACCGTAGGTTGCGTCAGCTGGTGTCCAAAGGGTTCGCGCCGCGCAGCGTTGCCCGGTTGGAGTCGTTCATCGCCGGTCTCATCTCGGAGCTCGTGGCCCCTCATGTTGCGGCAGGACAGTGTGATGTCGTCACTGACATCAGCCGGCCCTATCCGACACCAGTTATCTGTGAACTGATCGGCGCACCTCGCAAAGACTGGGGCCGGTTCTCTGACTGGACCGATGAATTCGCGAAGATATTCGCGCACAACGTAGTCGAAGATGCCCCGGATATCCTCGCCGCCTGGGAGGCGATGGATATCCACATCGAGGGCCTCGTCGCGGCACGACGAGAAGCGCCGGCCGACGACGTGATCTCAGAATTGGTGCGCTCCGAGGCCGACGACCACATCAGTCACAGCGAGTTGCTGGTGATGATCATGACGTTCTTGGCGGCCGGTTCCGACACCACACGCAATCAACTGGGTGCCAGTGTGGACGTGTTGTGCGACCACCCCGAACAATGGGAAATCCTCGCCGATAGGCCCGATTTGGTGCCCGTAGCGGTGGAGGAGTTGTTGCGCTACTCGCCGGTCTTCCTGCATGCGCCGCGGGTGGCCATTGAGGACGTTACGTTGGGGGGCGTCACGATTCCGGCCGGCACCGTCGTGAATGCGAACCTTGCGGCGGCAAACCGGGATCCGGCCGTGTTTCCCGATCCGGACCGACTGGATATCTTGCGAGACGGTTCGGCCCCGATGATGACGTTCGGCGGGGGTACACACAACTGTCTCGGAGCACACCTGGCCAGACTTGAGCTGGTTGGGGCGCTGCGGGTGATCGCTCGGCGGATGCCGAAGCTACGGCGCAGCGGGCCGGCGCCTTGGAAACCGTTCGTGGGCATGACCGGCCCCGTGACGCTACCTGTGGAGTTCGAGCCCGGTCACTGATCGATTGCTGAGCGGCACACCGGTAGCAGCTGTCGAATTCGGATACAGGTGCGCTGCTGATCGTTGGATCCCGTCAGGAGGCTGCAATGTTCTACGGTCGTTTGGCCAATCCCGCGTCCACCATCGGCACGGACCCCCGGTCTGATCCGCGCATGGTCAAGGCCTTGGCGCCGTTCGGACTGGACGGTCGCGCACCATCGCCTGAGATTGGCGTGGATGCGCCTCTTTCGGAACGACTCGCGTTGGTGGCGACGACCGAGAGGGGTTTGGGCGCCGTTTTCGACACGCTGGGAGAAGCGATCCCGGTGGTCGACGGAGTCACAACCACGTCGACGACCATATCCGGCAGCGACGGTAACGTCGTGACCCTGTACATCAGCCGTCCCGATGGCCGCGGTGACGCGTTGCCCGGTGTGGTGCACATTCATGGCGGTGCGATGGCCATGTGCAGTGCCACCGATATCAGCTATTGCCGCGTGCGCGAATACCTCGCTGGCACAGGGGTAGTCGTCATCGGTGTCGAGTTTCGCAATTCGGGTGGAAGGCTGGGGCCCCACCCGTATCCGGCGGGTTTGAACGACTGCGCTGCGGCCATCCGTTGGGCAGCCGAGAGTAAGACCGACCTCGGGATCACCCATATCGTCGTGTCTGGCGAGTCGGGCGGCGGTAATCTCAGCCTGGCTGTCGTGCACAAGGCCAAACGCGAAGGGTGGCTGCACGAGATCGCCGGGGTCTACGCTCAATGCCCTGCGATATCGAATGCCTATGTCGAACAGCCCGCAAACCTGCCCTCGCTGAAGGAAAACGACGAATACTTCATCAGTTGCCGGTTGGCGGCGCTGTTTATGTCGGTCTATGACCCGGATGGGCTGCATGCCTTCGATCCGGCGTGCTTCGCGGCGACAGCGATAGACGAGGATCTGATCGCGCTTCCGCCCCACGTGATTTCGGTAAACGAACTCGACCCGGCCCGCGATGAGGGGCTTGCCTACTATCGCAGGCTGGTTCGGGCAGGAGTGCCCGCGATCGGGCGAATGGTTGCAGGCACCTGCCACAGTGGCGACATACTTCTGGCGGGTGCCCTGCCGGAGGTATTCGATGCGACGATGCGTGATGTGAGCGGTTTCGCGTGGCGATGCAGCCGCTATCACCGGTGTGAACCGATACCGGCACAGCCGATTTCACCAGGTGACGGACAGTGACTGCAGCGCTGTCAGGATCCGGTGTGCCCGCCGGTTCTGCAGCTGTTCACCTTCCCCTAGTCGCAGATCCGGCAGCCGCCGGATCAAGCACTCAAGGGCGACCCGTCCCTCCATTCGGGCCAGCGGGGCACCGAGACAGAAGTGGGTCCATTTCCCCAAGCTGAAGTGCTTGTTCACATCCTGACGTTCGAGGCTGAAGGTGTCCGGATCGCTGAAGACGGTCTCGTCCCGCATTGCCGAAGCGAAAGCCAGGATGACTGTAGATCCCTGCGGTATCGGGATTCCGGCCAGGACAGTGTCCCGCGTGACATACCTGCGCAGACCTCGAGCCGGGCTCTCGGCTCGGAGAGCCTCCTCGATCACCATCGGCACCAAACCCGGGTCGGCTTTGACCTTCTCCCAGAGTGCCCGATCACGCAGCAAGGCGAAGATGGCAGCGCCGATGAGGCTTGCGGAGTTTTCGAAGCCGGCGAAGAAGAGATTCGACACCAGCCGCACGACCTCCCGGGTCGTCAGCGCCGGTGAGCTATCGTCCGATGTTGCGGTGACCAGTCTCGAGGTGAGGTCGTTGCCAGGCGTTTCCCGCTTGTGCGCTATGAACGCACGGAGCCAGGTGTCGTAGGCGAGTACCCGCTCGGCTGCGGCTCGCCGCTGTGCTGCAGGCACAGATGGTGACCCCGCCTCGGTTGCTTCTACCAGCCCCCCCGCCAACCGTCCGAAGTTGGCGACTTCCTCCGTTGGGATACCCATGATGCCGCAGATCATTTGCATCGTGAGCGGCTGTGCGAACTCCTGGTAGAGGTCGGCTGATCGGGCACCGATGAAGCCGTCGACCAGCTCGTCGGCCAATCGACGTGCTTCGGGTTCGTACTCCGCGACTGCCTTGGCGGTGAAGGCCCTCTGCGCGAAGCCGCGCAGCCGAGAATGCTCTGGCGGATCCGTGTTCACCAGGGGCTCACCGCGGGGGTCTCCGTCGGGCAGCAACTCCTCGATTTCGTTCACCTGCTGGAACTCGATGACGTTGCGCGACGAATAGGTTGCGGTGTCTCGCAATGCCGTGAGGCAGTTGTCGTACCGCGTCACCCACCATTCGTCGACTTCGGGGACGTAGAAGACGGGCGCGGCTTTCCGGGCTTGGGAGAGCCATGGGTGCGGGTCGCGGAGTTGCTCGGGATTCAGGGGGTCGAACGGGCACTCGTTGACAACAGGTGGCCGGGCAACCTCGTTTGTGCCTGTCATTTCTTCCTTTTTCTTGCGGTGGTTCGGAGCGGTTGAATTCGGGTCGTGCGAGCGATGGCCGCAAGGCGCGAGGCTGCTTGGCCGACGTCCGCCGAGAACGCCGAACACCGCCAAATACGTTGTCAGACATCAGGCCACACCAATCGGCGCTGTCCGAAAACTCGGGCCTCGACAAGTTCCACGACGACCGGAGTTGACTGTGGGTCAACAGTAGATCGGCCCGTGGAGAGCCGTCAACGAATTGACAACATCGGCCACGCGCGTGTCGACACTGGTCCACATGGTTGATGTCCGCGACGGCGATGCCCGGCCGCCTGAATGGGGCCGGCAATCCGGCGGCTTGGCGATCGCGGTCAGTGGCATGCCTCACTTGACAACACCGGTAGTGATCCACGTAATATTTGACTGTGAGTCAATGTTGGCTTCCATGCTTTATAGACATTGCATGTGATGACGTCAACACCCGGTTTGCCCGCGGGATCGGCGGGCCGGAGCGTCCGGTGTGCGTCATCGGAGGGCGACGATTGTCACGGGACAACCAGTAAGAGTGGGACGGGGCGCTGCGCCCGAGGTCTGAGAGTGAGAAGCAACGAAATGGCTACCGAAGACTTGCGATTCGACGGGCAAGTAGCAGTTGTTACCGGCGCTGGTGCCAACCCCGGCCTCGGCCGGTCTTATGCGCTTTTCCTGGCATCACGCGGCGCCAAGGTCGTGGTGAACGATCTCGGCGTCGGACCGGACGGCAGTGGTGCTGTCGGCACAGGCGTCGAGGCGGTGGTCGAGGAGATCAACAGCAACGGCGGCGAGGCTGTCGGTGATGGTCACTCGGTTGCCGAACCCGAGAGCGCCAAGGAGATCGTCGGTCAGGCAATCGACCGGTGGGGCCGGGTCGACATCGTCATCAACAATGCCGGCATCGCCCCCTTCGGCGGCTTCGATCAGCTTGCCGACGACCTCATCAGTCGCGTGGTAGGGGTTCACCTGATGGGTCATATCTGGATGTGCCGCGCAGCATGGCCGCATATGGCAGAGCAGGGCTACGGGCGTCTGGTCAACGTCAGTTCGGGCGTCGCGGTGATGGGAATGGCCAACCAGTCGATCTACGCTGCGTCCAAGCTCGGCATTGTCGGCCTCACCCGCGTACTGGCCGCCGAGGGGGCTGAGCTGGGAATCAAGGCAAACGCGATCATGCCGATGGCGAGCACCCTGGCGCTGGAGAAGCTGACCCCGCCGGGATTCAACGACCAGATCCGCGATTCGGGCCAGGTACCTGAAGTGGTCGCGCCGGTTGTCGCATACCTGGCCCACCGGGAGTGCAGTGTGTCCGGCAAGGTGATCGACGCGAAGGCGGGAGCGGTCAGTGAGGTCTTCTTCGCGCAAACACGAGGTACCCGGCCCAATCCGAAGCTGACAGTCGAGGACGTTCGCGACGTTTTCGCTGAAGCCGTCGATCGTTCCGTGTTCACCGCCTTCGACGACTACGTGGGTGATCTGTCGCAGTCCCCGGAAGAAGTTGTCGCGGCAGCTTCTCAATGATCGGACTCTTGCCATGATCAGCCCCTCGTGGCCCAAACCGGTACCGCATATTTAGGAGGATCTTGTGACTACTATCGACCGTCCGGTCACTGAAGACGGCAGCTTGACGAACGGACATCTCGACAGGTTGCTTGCGGAGATGGATCGAGACCTGGTGCGCGGTATGGTCTCGCCCCAGGCATTCAACGACCCCGAAGTGCATCGCGCGGAACTCGAGAGGATCTTCACCCGATGCTGGGTGTTTGTCGGTCACGTCTCGGAGATACCGAATTGCGGAGACTACGTTCTGCGTTATGTCGGAGAGGACCAATTCATCCTGGTCCGCGACGAGAACAACCAGATTCAACTGCTTCTGAACAACTGCGCGCACCGTGCCACTGCGGTGTGCCGAGCGGAAAAGGGAAACACCTCCCACTTCCGCTGCCCCTACCACGGATGGATCTACAAGAATTCCGGTGAGTGGAACGGTGCGCCCAAGCGCAGGCAGACCTATCGCGCGTTGAATCCTGCTGAATGGGGCCTGCAGAGGGCACCCTTGGTTGACGTCTATCAGGGGCTGATCTTCGCCTGTCTGGACCCGAACGCAGTGTCGTTGCGCGAGTATCTCGGCGATATGGCCTGGTACCTGGATGTGACGTTCGGTATCCAGGAACAGGGGATGAAGGTCTTCGCCGACGCCCAGCGATGGATGGTGCCGGGAAACTGGAAGTCAGGCGCCGACAACTTCGTGGGCGATGCATTTCACGTGCAATCGGCGCACCGGTCGGCCGAAGAGATCGGCATCATCCAGAACATCAGTTCGACCACGGATACGGTCCATCTGGTTGCCGTCGACGGTGGCCACGGCATCTTGTCGCACGAGCGGATCCTGCCGGAGCCGTGGGGCGTACAGAACTATCCTCCGGACGTCGCGGCCCTGTTCGATCTGAACCGGGTGGATGCCAACCAGCGCAAGTTCTTGGACAAGTACTTCGTCATCGGGTTCAACGTCTTCCCGAACTTCGGGATGGTTTCGACCATCGGGCCGGGCGAGGACGGAATGCCGATCGTGTACACGTCGCTGCGGCAGTACCAGCCGCGCGGGCCGGAGAAGTTCGAGCTGTGGACGTGGCCGATGGTGTGGTCCGCTGCGCCTGCGGAATTCAACGAGGCGTCGCACCACGCCGCAGTGCAGAACTTCGGCGCGGCTGGGCTGTTCGAGCAGGATGACACCGTCGTATGGGCGGGCGCCGCCAGCGCCGGTCGGTCGCCGTTCGCGCGTAAGTTCATGAAGCTCAACTACCAGCTCGGCTTGGACGGGATGAGCGATTTCGAGCCGCTTCCGGATTGGCCGGGGCCCGGCTTCGCCAGCACCACCGGTTACGGAGAGCGAAATCAGCGCCAGTTCTGGCAGCACTGGCGCAAAGTGCTTGGACAGGCCTGAGTGGGCGGAAGGGACCAGCAATGACAACAGTGGAGCAGAGCGAGCCGGTTCGCACCAGCTTTGAAACCGAACGCGCATGTACAGATTTCCTCTACGCCGAGGTCGAGTTGCTCGATGACAACGACTACTCGGCATGGCTTGATACTTGTGTCTCGAAGGATCTGGTCTATCTGATCCCTACCCGAACCACGCGCCAGCGTGCTTCCGGCATATCGGAATTCAGCACCAAGGGCTACCACGTACGCGACAGCTACGCGGGAATGCGCCTGCGTGTCAATCGGCTGGCCACCGAGCACGCCTATGCGGAAGATCCGCCTTCGCGAACCCGTCGATTCGTGACCAACATCCGCGTTCGGGCGGTGTCGGACACCGAAGCCGAGGTGAACAGCAATATCTTGGTGCACCGGTCTCAGGGTGATACGGCTGATTACGACCTGATCGCGGCGGGCCGGCGGGACGTTCTGCGAATCGAAGAGGGTCAGTGGCGGCTCTTGCGGCGTGTCGTACTCCTCAACCACACCATATTGCCGACGCCCAACCTCGGTATCGTGTTCTGAGCCATGGCCTCCGTCGAGTACGGCGACGAGCCGTCCATCCAGATCTCGAACGAGTTCGCTGACATCAGAATCCGCAAGGTGTATACCCGCAACGGCGAGCGGCTGCAGATCGAAGCTCCGCGCCGGGGCTACCGGATACTTCTCGACGCGGTGCAATTGGAAGCACTCACGTGGCAGACACCCGATACATTTTCGCAGTTCTTACGGGCTTCTGTGGGCCGCGACGATGAGTGACGGTGTGTCTTTGGCCGTCATATGGCGACGTTGACTGTGAATCACCCTGCGCAACAAGGGGTTGATGATCCTGAGCTGATTGACCCGAGCTGTGAATGCATTGGTGTCGCCGGTGGGGCAGTTTCGCCGCGGAACGATTGAGCTTGGGAGAAACGATGTCTGGCACAGCGCACCGCCGCGCAACAACGACGCCGACGGTTGCATTGGTCACGGGCGCCACCAAGGGAATCGGCCTGGAAACGGCGCGCCAACTGGCGGCAGCCGGCTGCACGGTACTGATAGGTGCCCGCGACGCGGTCGTTGGTTGTGAGCGTGCCGATGAGTTGCGCCGCGAAGGGTTCGACGTGGTCTCGATCTCACTGGACGTGACTGACGCCGCCAGCATCGCGCGGGCTGAGTCGTGGATTCGAGATACCTACGGCCGCTTAGACATACTTGTCAACAACGCCGGCGTGCTGTTGGAGGCGGACCTGGCGAAGGCTGCGGAGTCCATCGACAGCATGTTCTTGAAGCCTTTCGACGTGTCGACAGACATCCTCCTGCAGACGTTCCAGGTCAACACTTTTGGGCCGATCGCGGTAGCCAACGCGATGCTGCCGTTGCTGCGTAAGTCGGAGGACGCAAGGATCCTCAACGTCTCCAGTGCCCTGGCCAGCTTCGACCGTGCGAAGGCGATGGCAGCGAAGGCCGTGGGCGCGACGGGTGATGACCCGCCATATCCAAACATTTTGGCCTACAACAGTTCCAAGGCTGCTCTAAACGCTGCGACGATGCAGTTGGTGATAGCGCTGCGCGGCACCGGCATCAGGGTGAACTGCGTCGACCCTGGACATTGCGCCACGGATATCAACGGGCACACCGGCGAGCGGTCGGCGGCCGATGCGGCTGAGGTCATCTGTGAGCGGTTACTAGACGGCGGCGACGCAACGGGCAAGTTCTGGGATCAAGACGGGGAGGCGCCATGGTAGGGCCTGGCGAGATGTCTGCGTGGCCGAGAGTTTCCGATAGACCGATCCGACACTAGTGAAAGGCCGATGCGTTGAGGTTGATCTGCATCGAAGAGCACGCCATCGACGACACCTTCAATCGGGCGGCGGAAGCGACGATGAACCGCGAAGCGCCCTACATGTCACAGCTGAACGTGTCGGCCGCCGGTTCGCCGGAAGCACCGCCGTCATCTATGCCGACGATGTTGCCGATGGCGCAGGCAGTAAACCTCGGCCGTGATCTCGGCGCCGGCCGGATCGATGCCATGGATTTGCACGGCATCGATATGCAGGTGGTCTCCTACAGCACGCCATCCCAGTTGGGCCCGGCCGAAACCGCGGTAGAGCTGGCCAGGGCGGCCAACGATCGGCTGGCTGCCGCCGTCGCGGCCAATCCCGATCGTCTCGCGGCATTCGCTGCGCTGCCATGGCAGGACCCGTCGGCGGCCGCGGAGGAATTGACGCGCTGCGTCGAATCGCTGGGTATGCGCGGTGTACTGCTGCTGGGGCGGCCGGGCGCCACGTTCCTCGACGATCTCCGCTACGAGCCGGTTCTGCAGCGCCTCAGTGAGCTGGGCCTCCCGCTGTATGTGCATCCGTTCTACCCCGTTCAGGACGTGCAGCGCAGCTACTACGCGGGATTCGCACCCGCGGTGGAAGCCGCGTTCTCCCTTGCCGGATGGGGTTGGCATCATGAATCAGGCGTTCACGTGCTGCGGATGATCCTGGGTGGGGTTTTCGAACGCCATCCGAATCTTCAGGTGATTTCCGGACATTGGGGCGAGATGGTTCCTTTTTTCCTGTCGCGCCTGGACGACGCCATGCCTGCATCGCTCACCGGTTTGTCGACAACCATCAGTGAGGTATACCGATCCCATGTCTTTGTGACGCCGGGCGGCCTACTCGACGAGCTCCAGTTCGACTACATCTACCGCTGTCTGGGCGCGGACCGGATCATCTGGTCTGCCGACTACCCGTATCTGAGCATGAACGGGCACCGAGAGTTTCTTGACGGGCTCGCAATCCCCGATGAGGACAAACACAAGATCACCCACGGAAATGCCGAGAAGCTACTCGGGGTCTGAGCTGGGCGGGCCGCTCCGATAGCAGCGCCGGGTCGTCCGGCCCGGCGTGCTTCGGGACTCAGCCTTCTCGGCCCGCAGAACTGACCGTCACCTGTGCAAGGCGTTCCTGCAAGTCTGCGATCGAGATACCAAAGGTCTGCAACACCCGTACCGTTCCTGCGGTCGGGTCGATCTCAAAGGTCGCGTAGTCGGTGTACACCCGGCTGACACAGCGCAGCCCCGTGAGCGGGTAGGTGCATTCCGGCACCAGCTTGGCTGCACCCTTTTTGTCGAACAGGTTCATCATCACGTAGACCTTTTTCGCGCCGATGGCCAGGTCCATGGCTCCTCCGACGGCGGGGATGGCGTCAGGCGCGCCGGTGTGCCAGTTGGCCAAGTCGCCGCGCGCGCTGACCTGGAAGGCGCCGAGGACGCACACGTCAAGGTGTCCGCCGCGCATCATCGCGAAGGAATCGGCGTGATGGAAGTAGGCCGCGCCTGCGGTTTCGGTGACCGGGATCTTGCCTGCGTTGATCAAGTCGGGATCGACTTCGGCGCCGATTGCCGCTCGGCCCATACCCAGCATGCCGTTCTCGGTGTGCAGCACAACGCCGGCCTCGGTCGGCAGGTAGTCGGCGACGAGGGTCGGTTGGCCGATTCCGAGGTTGACGTACGAACCCGCTGGAATGTCGCGGGCGATGACGGCTGCGAGTTCGGCGCGGTCCAGCGGACCGCGATCGAGATGCTCGACCAGCTTCGAGTTGGTGCGGATTGTCGTGCTCATGTGGTTACCTCGAGAATCCGGTCGACGTAGATACCGGGTGTGACAACGTTTTCGGGATCGATTTCGCCGGCATCGACGACGCGGGACACCTCGGCGATGGTGAGTGCTGCGGCGGTGGCCATCACCGGCCCGAAGTTCCGTGCCGTCTTGCGATAGACCAGATTTCCGGCTCGGTCGCCCACGTGGGCGCCGATCAATGCGACATCACCGTGAATCGGATACTCCAGTACATAGTCTCTGCCTTCGATCGTCCGTGCCTCCTTGCCTTCTGCCAGCGGTGTGCCGACGCCGGTCGGGCAGAAGAAAGCCCCGATGCCCGCGCCGGCGGCTCGCATCCGTTCGGCCAGATTGCCCTGAGGGACCACCTCAAGAGCGACCTTGCCCGCCCGGTACAGGGCGTCGAACACATAGGAATCGGTTTGCCGCGGAAACGAGCAGATCACCTTGGTGACCCGACCGGCGGCGAGCAGCGCCGCCAGTCCGCTGTCGCCGTTGCCCGCATTGTTGCTGACGATGGTGAGATCGCGCGCGCCCTGTTCGATCAACGCATCGATCAGTGTCGTGGGCATGCCGGCCATCCCGAAGCCTCCGACCAACACCGTTGCGCCGTCGGCGATACCTTCCATCGCCTCGGCGGCGGAGTCGCAGATCACCGTGCGACTCATAGCGCGGTCCCGTCGTACTCGGCGAGTGCCTGGCTGGCGATTCGGAATGCCGTATTCGCGTCTGGCACACCGCAATAGATCGCGGTCTGCAACAGCACCTCCTTGATTTCGTCCGTGGTGAGGCCATTGCGGCGCGCTGCGCGCACGTGCATCGCCAGCTCGTCATGGTGGCCGCGCGCCACCAGTGCCGTGAGCGTGACGATCGATCGGCTGCGCCGGTCGAGGCCGGGACGGGTCCAGATGGTCCCCCAAGCGTAACGCGTGATCAGATCCTGGAAATCGGAGGTGAATTCGCTGGTGTTCGCGATCGCCCGGTCGACATGCGCGTCGCCGAGCACGGCGCGTCGCACCGTCATACCCGCGTCGTACAGCGGGTCGGGCAACGCCATCTGCTCGACAATGAGATCGGCGACCTGCATGGGCACCTCGATGGGTGCCAGGTGTCCGACATCGTCCAACACCACCAGGCGCCCGTCCTTGACTCCGGAGGCGATGAGCGCCAGCGATTCGGGTGGTGTCGCAACGTCTTCGGCGCCGGCGACTGCCAGCAACGGCGTGGTCATCTCGCCGAGTCTCGCGGTCACGTCGAACTCGGCCAGTGCCTCACATGCTTGTGCGTACGATTCGTCGTCGCTGCGGCGCAGGGCATCCAGCAACTCGTCGGCGAGGTCCGGCCGGCGGTCGACGAAGCCGGCAGCGAACCAGCGCTGTCGGGCAGTCTCGACAATGGCCTCGGTGCCCGACGTGCGGACCGTGGCGGCACGGGTTGCCCAATCCTCCGGCCGGCCGATGACCGCGCCGGTGCACAGCAGCGTCGCGGTACGCACCCGCTCGGGTCGGTCGAGCAGGAGCTGCAGACCGACCGCCCCTCCGATGGAGTCGCCCGCATAGTGAAAGGTCGCTCCAGGAGCAATATCGTCGACGAGCGCGAGCACGGCAGCGGCCAGCTCAGGGATCCGGACCGGGCCTGCTGGGCTGTGGCCGTGGCCGGGCAGGTCCCAGGCCACCACATGTACGCGGCGGGCGAGGTGCTCGGCGGCCGACCCCCACAGCGATTCCGCCGAAGTACCCAACGACGGTCCGAGAATCAACAGCTCCGCACTGGGCGGTCCGCCGAAGTCGGTGCCGACCAACGGCGCGGTCATCTGGCCTCCTTCAGATAGTGGCGCGCGCGCTGTAGCGTTGCGCTGACGAGCTCGTCCGTCGCGCCGGTGTATTCGGGAAGTATCTGGCGGCCGGTCAATTCGGCCATCGTTCGCTGTTCGGCGAGGAGATCCCCGGCAGCAGCGAGATTGCCTTCCAGGCGATCGGGGTCGACGACCAACCCGGACAGTAATTCGCTGGTTTGCGCCCCGGCGACAACGGTGCGGCGGGCCAGCGTGCGCAGAGTGGCCCATTCGGTGTGCCAGCCGCCGTCGGCGCGCTCGTCGATGCTCGCGGCCGAGGCCGCGTGCAGGGTTGCGCCCAGCGGTGGCGCGGCCAGGGCGGCGCGGCGGACGAGCACGGACAGTACCGGGTTGTTCTTGTGCGGCATGGTCGACGATCGGCCGCCGTGCCGCTCCGAGAATTCGCCATTCTCGGCCCGGCTGGCGGTCGTGACGTCGTTGGCGATGTGCGCCCATGCGTCACAGCACGTCACCATGGCGTCTCCGGCCCGGGTGATCGACGCCCGGTTGGTGTGCCATGGGGGAGTATCCACAAGTCCCAGCTCCGCGGCGACGCGAGCGGCCAGTGCGATTGCACCGGCCGGGGTGCCGGTGAGCTCGGTCGCCGCGGCCATGGTTCCCGCAGCTCCGCCTACTTGCACCGGTGGGGTGGGCACGGCATTCACGGTTTCGGCGGCTTCCAGCACCGCGGCGAGCCAGTTTGCCATCTTCATGCCGACTGTGCTGGGCAATGCGGGCTGCGTCAACGTGCGCGCAAGCATCGGTACGTCGTGGTGCGTATCGGCCAGTCCAACCAGGGTGCCGACCTGGTTGGTGAGTTCGTCACGTATGCGGGTCAATGCGTCGCGCAGGCACAGCATGAGGGCAGTGTCGACGACATCCTGACTGGTCAAACCACGGTGCAGCCAGCGCGCGGTATCGGGGCCGGAGCGCTCGCGCAGTAGTTCGAGCAGCGCTCGCACCGGGTTGCCGTCGGCCTCGGCAGCAGCCGCCACCGGTCGGGCGTCATCCGGTGTGACAGTTGCGGTCAGGTCAGCGCGTGCCTCCACCGGTGCGACTCCGGCATCGACGAGGGCGCCGAGCCAGGCGTTCTCCACCGAGACCATCGCCGCCAGGTACGCCGCATCACTGAAGATCTCGTCCGCCCGGTGGTCACCCGGCCAGAACAAGTCCGTCACCGAGGTTCCCGGTACTGCAGGAAGACTGTTTCATCAGCGCCCTGCAGCCTGACGTCGAAGCGGAACCCTTGCTGCTCGGGAACCGCGATCAAGGTGTTGCGCCGCGCCTCGGGAATCGAGTTGAGCAGCGGATCGGCGTCCAGTCTCTCGTCGGGTAGGTAGGCGCGGGTGAACAGCCTGTTGAGCAAACCGCGGGCGAAAACCGTCACGGCGATGAAGGGCGCCGAATCATGCTGTGTAGCCGCAGGTTTCACGGTCGTGAAACTGTAGTGGCCGTCCGCGTCGGTGCTGGCTCGACCCCAACCGGTGAAGGTCCACCCGTCACGGTGCAGGGACCCGGTTGCCGAGCACACCCTCCCGTCGCCGTCGGCCTGCCATATCTCCAACAGTGCGTCAGGCACGGGTACTCCGGCGCCGTCGGTGACGACACCGTGGAACCGGATGGCGCCGGGAGAACCCGTCGGCACAAGCTCGTTGTCGCCCCCGAAAGGCAAGGCGTATCCGAAGAACGGCCCGATGGTCTGACCGGGTGTCGCTGTCAGTGCAGGCATCAGCGCTCCTCGAACGGCGTACGGGCCGAACCGGTCAGCACGATGTCCCATCGGTAGCCGGTCGCCCACTCATGGCTGGTGATGTCGTGGTCATAGGTGGCGACGAGTCGGTCGCGTGCCTTCTGGTCCGTAATCGACTGGTAGATCGGGTCGAGGCCGAACAGCGGATCGCCGGGGAAATACATCTGGGTGATCATCCGCTGCGTGAATTCGGTTCCGAACAGAGAGAAGTGGATGTGCGACGGACGCCACGCGTTGTGGTGATTGCGCCATGGATAGGGAGCGGGCTTGATCGTGGTGAAGCGGTAGACACCGTCGTCATCGGTCAGGCAGCGCCCTACGCCGGTGAAGTTGGGATCCAGCGGTGCGGGATGCTGATCGCGTTTGTGGATGTAGCGACCGGCGGCATTGGCTTGCCAGATCTCGAGAAGCTGGCGACGCACCGGCCTGCCGCTTCCGTCGACGACACGTCCGGTCACCGTGATCCGCTCACCGATGGGTTCACCTGTGTGTTGGATCGTCAGGTCCGCCTCGGCCGGAGCGACGTCACTGACTCCGAAACACGGCGCCCACAATTCGACCGATTCCGGGTCGGTGTGGTGCAACGGGTTGAGTGGATGGCGGAGGACGCTACTGCGGTAGGCCGGATAGTCGAGTCGCGGCTGGGTCTCCTCGACCCCGGAGAGTTCGTACGCGGCAGCAGTCGCCGCGATTTCTGCGCTGATCTCAGCCTGGGTCGCTGACGCGGCGTCAGGGGAGGTACCGACGATTGCTGTCATGTCCGAACGGTATCGCTGCCGGCACAGCCATCAAAGCCTAGAATTTCACTCAGTGGAAGGAGTGGCCATGGCGGGGAACACGTCGTCGCCTGGGGCGTCGGTCGCGTCCAGGCTGGTGGCCCTGCTCGGCGCCTTCGATGAGCAACATCGGAGTCTCACCTTGACCGATCTCGCACGTCGCGCCGGGGTGCCCGTGCCGACAGCACACCGCATGGTCGGTGCGCTCGTCGAAGGCGCCGTGTTACAGCGACTCGACGACCGTCGGTATGCGATCGGACGGCTGGTGTGGACAGCCGGACTTTTGGCACCGGTGCAAGGCCGGCTGCGGGAGACCGCGGAGCCGTTTCTGCACGATGTTTACGCCGCCACGATGGCCACGGTGCATTTGGCGGTGCGCGATGACAACCAGGTGCTGTATCTGCACAGGATGCAGGGTCAATCGTCAGTGCCGATAGTGAGCAAGGTTGGTAGTCGGCTACCGATGCACACCACCGGGGTGGGGAAAGTGTTGCTGGCTCATGCACCCGCCGACGTGCAGAATCGCGTACTGGCGAATTTGTCTCCGGCAACGCCGTACACGATTACGCATCCCGAAATGCTGAAGGCGCAGTTGGAGCGAATTCGCCGCGATGGTGAGGCGACGACCAGTGAGGAAATGTCATTGGGGGCGTGTTCACTGGCGGTACCGGTGATCCGTGCCTCCGATGGAGAGGTGGTGGCCGCAATAGGTGTGGTCGTGGCCAGCCTCAGGCGCGACCGCCAGCGATTCCTCGGTGCGCTTCAGGTCGCAGCTCGGGGCATCGGCCGGCGCCTCTGACCGCGCTCAAATCTCACGGTTGGCCGACGCTCGGGCGCATCCGCCTAGCCGAGGTGTTCGCCGATTTCTCGCGCTGCCTCCACGAGCAGTGCTGCCACCGCGCGGTACTGCGAGCTACCCAGCCGGTGAACCGGAGCCGAAACATTTAGCGCCAACAGCATTCCGGGTGCACGCGTGAGGATGGGCACGGCGACCGAGGCCACACCCTCCTCGCTCTGTTCGCGGTTGACTGCATAGCCCTGCTTCCGAATACGTTCGAGTTCGGTGTGCAACTCGGTTCTCGTGGCTACCGAGTGTGGGGTCACACGGACCAATTCTTCCTCGGGATACAGCTGGTCGACCTCGGTGTCGGAGAGCCGGGCCAAGAGTGCCTTTCCGGTGGAGGTGCAGTGCGCGGGCATCGTGCGACCGAGCCGGGAAGCCACTCGAACAGCTGCCGGTCCTTCCGTTGCGGCGATGAATCGAACGTTCGCGCCGTCGAGGATGCCGATATGGACTGACTCCTTGAGTCGTTCGCTGAGCTGGCGCATGACGGGTTTGGCTGTGCCCTCGACATCGATGCGACTGAAGACCGCGAATGCCACCCGAGCCAACGCGGGCCCGGGGTGGTATGCCTTCGACACCGGATCCTGGCGCACGAAACCTCGGTATTGCAGCATCGACAGCAGTCTGTGGGCCGTCGAGGATGCAACCCCGAGGTAGTTCGTTGCGTCCGTCAATCGGATCTGGGGTCGTTCACCAAGCAGCAAGATGAGTTTCAATGCCCTGTCGACAGACCCGATCGGATACTGCGGCACGAGGGCATCCGATTCGTTGCCGGGTCGGCCCGCGTTGTTCTGCATAGCCGAAACGATACCGTCGTTTCATGAGGAAAAGACCTGTTGGGCACGTCGCCGCGCGCTTCTCTTCTCTGTAATACAGAGGAAGGCATTGGGGTCGCCTTCCGATCATCCCTGGTCGCGGGACTATTCGCACGCTCATCTCGACTCCGGGGGTTGACCTCGGGCCCGGAACGGGATCAAAATGTTCTACAGAACAGAGTAATTCTCTGTTGTGCAGAGAATAGTTGAAGGTGGGAGCGGCAATGGAGAATCACCAACAGGTTCTGGACGACGTCCGGCAGGGCATGCTTCCGGCGCACATCTACAACGACAGCGCACTTTTCGAGCTCGAGAAGGAGCGGCTCTTCCGCCGCGCATGGATGTTCGTCGCCCACGAGTCCGAAATCCCGAACGACGGGGACTATGTCGTGCGGCGCCTGCTCAATGACTCGTTCATCATCGCCCGCGATTCGAAGGGCGATGTCAGGGCGATGTTCAACATGTGCCTGCATCGCGGCATGCAGGTGTGTCGCGCCGAGATGGGCAACGCCTCCAACTTCCGTTGCCCCTATCACGGCTGGTCCTATCGGAACGACGGCAGGATCATCGGTCTGCCGTTTCACAAGGAGGCATACGGCGGGGAGGAAGGCTTCCAGAAAAAGGGTCAAACTCTCTTGCCCGCGCCGAATCTCGCCAGCTACAACGGGCTCATCTTCATCAGCATGGACCCCGATGCGCCGCCCCTGGAGGAATTCCTCGGCGGTTTCAAGTTCTACCTCGACTACTACACCAAGCAGAGCAAAGCTGGTCTGGAGGTCTCGGGGCCGCAGCGGTGGCGCATCAAGGCGAACTGGAAGATCGGTGTGGAGAACTTCGCCGGCGACATGTATCACACGCCGCAGACCCACGCGTCGGTCGTAGAGATCGGCCTCTTCCGCGAACCCAAGGCCGAGAAGCGCAAGGACGGGGCCACCTACTGGGCCGACTGCGGAGGCGGCACCACCTACAAGCTCCCGCCGGGAAGCTTCGAGGAGCGGATGGCCTATGTGGGGTACCCCGCGGAGATGGTCAGCCGGATGAAAGAGGTCTGGACTCCGGACCAGCAGCGTGTGGTCGGGGAAGACGGCTTCATGATCTCGGCTGCATCGTGCTTTCCCAACATGAGCTTCGTACACAACTGGCCAAAGATCCAGAACAGCGACGAAGTGTTGCCGTTCATCTCGATTCGTACCTGGCAGCCGATCAGTGAGAACGAGACCGAGGTGTACTCGTGGTTCGCCGTCGACGCGGCGGCGCCGGAGCAGTACAAGAAGGACTCCTACAAGGCGTACCTCATGTGCTTCGGATCGACGGGCATGTTTGAGCAGGACGACGTGGAGAACTGGGTCTCATTGACCAATACTGCGGCCGGCAGCATGGCGCGCCGGCTGCTGCTCAACAGCCGGATGGGTCTGCTGGCAGACGGGGCTCCCGTCGTGGACGCGTTGTCCGAGGAGCAGTTTCACGGCCCCGGCACCGCGATCGTCGGCTACAACGAGAACAATCAGCGGGCATTGCTCCGGCTGTGGGCCGACCACCTCGAGCGTCCCGCCGTGGCGACGGAGACCACCGCGATCGGCACCCACCGTCCCGACGGCATCCCGCCACTCGTGCAAACCAACGGTGCCGGTTCTCCCGCCGATGCCGATCTCGAGGAGGTTCAAGCATGACGTCTGCGCCGTCGAACATCCGCCACGGCTTCCGTAGGGCAGATGACCACGCCACGTGGCAGCTGTCGCGCTTGGGCGATTACGCGCCACGGCAGGTGCGAACGGGTAAACCGTTGCCGTTCAACGACAGCCGGCACCTCCAAGCCCACCAGTTCCTGGTCGACGAGGCTTACCTGCTGGATGCCCAGCAGTACGACGAATGGTTGGATGGCCTCACCGAGGACATCTTGTACTTCATGCCCGTTCGTGTCACGACGGCACTGGGCGCCGGTTATGACACGGCTCCGGCGATGGCGCACTTCGACGAGAACAAGTATTCCCTGAGCCGCCGGGTCGAACGGTTCCGCACCGAACATGCCTGGACCGAGGATCCGCCGTCCCGGCTTCGTCATCACATCACCAATGTGCGTACCTTCGCTTCCGATGACGATGCGCACCTGATCGTCGAGTCCGCCGAACTGTTGTTCCGCAGTCGCGGTGATGTCAACGACGCCGCGCTCGTCTCGTGCGGCCGGGAAGATCTGCTGCGCTTCGAGGATGACCGGTGGAAGCTGGCCCGGCGGACCATCATGGTCGACGAGTCGGTGCTGCGGATGCAGAATCTGGCGGTGTTCCTGTGACCAGCTTCGAGCCTGGAGATCCCCAGACCCAGGGCACCGGCGAACTGGCTGCACTGCTGTCTACGGCCACCGACAATGTCATCGCGTTCGGCAACGAGTTCACCGAAGTGACTGTCCGCCTGGTGGATACCCGAAACGGATCGCGACTGCTCATCATGTCGCCGAAATCCGGACAGTGGATCACGCTGGACGCATTGGAGGTCGAGGCATTGACTTGGCAGAATCCGCGCACGTTGGCCGCCATGGTCGGAAACATGTACGGCCCGCTGCTACCGGACGACGGAGCAGACGCATGACGGGGTGGCTGGAAGGCAAGCGGGCCCTGGTGGTCGGCGCGGGCTCGGGAATCGGCCGGGCAGTTGTCGACGCGTTCCGTGCCGAAGGGGCCCGCGTCGCGGTTCTGGAACGGGACGCATCCAAATGCGCCGCGTTACAACGCGAGTTGCCAGATGTTCCTGTTGTCGAAGGTGATGCCACCACCGCCGAGGCAAACGACCGCGCGGTCGGCGCGGCGGTCGATGCCTTCGGTGGGCTCGACACCTTGGTCAACTGCGTCGGGATCTTCGATTTCTACAAGGGCATCACCGACATCGCGGTCGACGAGCTTCCGACAGCCTTCGACGAGATGTTCCGCACCAACGTGCTGAGCCACCTGCAGTCCGTACGAGCGGCGGTTCCGGCACTGAGGGCGCAGCAGGGCTCTTCCATCCTGCTCACCGAGTCTGCGTCGTCCTACTACGCAGGTCGGGGCGGCGTCTTGTACGTCGCGTCCAAGTTCGCGGTCCGTGGTCTGGTGACTACTCTCGCCTACGAACTGGCCCCGGAGATCCGCGTCAACGGGGTCGCGCCGGGCGGGACGCTGAACACCGATCTGCGTGGTCTTCGGAGTCTTTCTCTCGATGACATCCGATTGGACGACACACCCAACCGGGCGCGCGATCTTGCCGCCCGTACTCCGCTACACGTTGCGCTCACCGCCGAGGATCATGCGTTCAGCTTCGTCTTCCTGGCCTCTGACAGGGCGCGCGGAATAACTGCCGGAAGCGTGCATCCCGACGGCGGGTTCGGGATGGGCACAGCCAAACCTCCTCGTACCGAGTGAGCTGAAAGGACAACGACAATGGCCGTAGTCAAGGCGAATCTGAGTGCATGCCAAGGGTATGCGAACTGCGTCGTCGCAGCCGACGACTATTTCGACATCGATGACGACGGAGTGGTCGTCCTCCTCAAGGTCGATGTTCCCGAGTCCGAACGTGCACGGGTCGAAGAGGCAGCTCGCAGCTGCCCGGTGTCGGCACTCGAGGTCGTCGACTGATGGCCGAGACTGTAGTCATCGTCGGGAGCTCCAACGGTGGCGTGGCCTCCGCACAGGCACTGCGTCGGTCAGGCTATGCCGGACGGATCATCCTCCTCGGAGAAGAGACGGACTGGCCCTATGACAAGCCGCCGCTGTCGAAGGAATTCCTTGCCGGGACAGCAACGGCGGACGACATCTCACTGATCACCGAGGCTGAGGCCGACGAACTCGGGATCGAACTTCGACTCGGGTGCCGCGCGGCAAGCGCGGACTTGGCGCACAACGTGATCGAGCTCGAATCAGGTGAAAAGGTTGGATTCGACTACCTGATCATCGCCACCGGCGCACGGGCGCGCCCCTCGCCATGGGGTCGACCGGCCGGTGTGGAACTGCTGCGCAGCCTCGATGACTCTCAGCGGCTGCAGTCCGCACTCGAACGCGGCGGCAGCCTGGTCGTCATCGGCGGTGGGTTCATCGGCTCGGAAGTTGCGGCGACCGCCCGCTTGAGTGGGCTGGAAGTCACCATCGTCGACCCTCTGCCGACGCTCATGGACCGGGCGCTGGGCCCGGTCGTGGGGGACAGGTTCGTGGAACTGCATCAGCGCCACGGTGTCTCGATGTACCTCGGTACCGGCGTGCAGCAGCTGACGCGCGAAGACGGTCGGCTGAAGATCGAGCTCACCGACGGTGAGACTCTCAGCGCCGACTCGGTGGTTGTCGGCATCGGCGCGATCCCGAATGACGACTGGTTGGCCTCGTCGGGCTTGCTGGTGGACAACGGTGTGGTCTGTGACGAATACGGTCGGGCGGTGCAGCAGTCCAACGTGTTTGCCGTTGGAGATGTCGCCTGCTGGCACCACCCCCGCCACGGACAGCCATGCCGGGTCGAACACTGGACCAATGCCACCGATCAGGCAAACGTGGTCGCGCACAACATCGCTCACCCTGAAGAGCTCATGTCGCACGCTCCGGTCGAGTATGTCTGGAGCGACCAATACGATTGGAAGCTGCGGATCGCCGGTCAGACTGGGTCCGCGACCAAAGTCGAGCTGGTCGAAGCGGATCAGTCGGCAGGTCGCTTCGCGGCGTTGTACAGCGCCGACGGGTCGGCCCTCAGCGGTCTCGCGGTGGTCAATTGGCCCCGCGCGCTGGTTGCGGGCCGAAAGGCATTGCAAGGGGGCACCTCGTATGACGAGTTCAAGCAGACTCTGGAAGGACTTGCTGCCGGCCAGCCCAAGCCCGCCGAAGGCGCGAGGATATGACCAACGACGAATTGTCGGCGTTGCGCGTCCAGGTGGCCGAGGCCTGCCGCGTGGCGGCCAGCCGTGCCCTGGTCGATGGCATCCTCGGGCACATCAGCCTCCGCGTCGACGACGATCATCTGCTCATCCGATGCCGCAGCGACTCGGACACGGGTGTCGCGTTCACCCGGCCAGATGACGTACGCCTCATCCGTTTCGACGGAACTCCCGGTGCAGCAGGGGAGTTGGATGGCTACCGGGTTCCCAACGAGTTGCCGATCCATGTCGAGACATTGCTAGCACACCCTCAACACCGTGCGGTCGCACATCTGCATCCGCCGGCGGTCGTGGCTGCCGAACTGGCGGGTATCACGATCGAGCCGATATACGGTGCTTTCGATATACCGGGCGCCTGGTTGGCGCGCCGGGGCATCCCGGTGTACGAGCGGGCGGTGCTGATCCGCACTCCAGAGCTCGGTAGAGAAATGGTCGCAGCTATGGATGGGCAGCCGGTGGTGATCTGCCGTGGACACGGAATAACGAGCGCCGCAGCGACAGTGCGCCAAGCCGTGGTGCAAGCTATCAGCGTCGATCAACTGGCGCAGATGTCGCTCCGCGTCCGCGCAGCGGGAGGGACGCTCCGTCCCATCGATGACCGGGATTGGGACGACCTGCCCGACCTCGGCCCGAGCTTCACCGAGGACTCGGTGTGGCGGCACGAGGTGGCCCGTCTGTCTCCCGAAACGCGGTGACTCCAGCCGTTTGACTCATCGGTCGATACCCATGTGTCGAACGCGGTCCACCTAAAACAGCAGGAGGTTTTGGTGCCACCGATGCCGCTGCGCGGCGTTGGCCCCTAGATACAACTTTCGTAATGCGGCATCTACAGCCATGACGTGCTGTCGTTGGCCGCGCGTGCCGAATTAAACAAGCAGAAGCCTGGCGACGTTAGGGCGATGGGAGAGTAACGCGTTGAAGAAACTTGGTCGTATCGAGAGCATCGAGCTATGAGCCAGACGGTGCGCGGTGTGATTTCTCGGTCTAAAGGTCAGCCGGTCGAGTTGGTCGACATCGTGATTCCGGATCCGGGTCCTGGTGAGGTGGTGGTCGACATCATCGCGTGCGGGGTGTGTCATACCGATCTGACCTATCGTGAGGGTGGGATCAACGACGAGTACCCGTTCCTGTTGGGCCATGAGGCGGCCGGCACCGTCGAATCGGTCGGTGAGGGTGTCACCCATGTCGAGCCCGGTGATTTCGTGATCCTGAACTGGCGTGCGGTGTGTGGGGAGTGCCGGGCCTGCAAGCGGGGCCGCCCGCAGCTGTGCTTTGACACCCACAACGCCGGCCAGAAGATGACACTGACTGACGGCACCGAGCTGACCCCGGCGCTGGGGATCGGGGCGTTCGCCGACAAGACCTTGGTGCACGAAGGGCAGTGCACCAAGGTCGATTCGGCGGCCGATCCGGCGGTGGCCGGCCTGTTGGGCTGCGGGGTGATGGCCGGCATCGGGGCGGCGATCAACACCGGCGCGGTGAGCCGTGATGACACGGTCGCGGTGATCGGCTGCGGCGGGGTGGGTGATGCCGCGATCGCCGGTGCCGCCTTGGTCGGGGCCAAGAAGATCATCGCAGTCGACATGGATGACAAAAAGCTGTTATGGGCGAAGGATTTTGGAGCTACGCATATTGTCAATGCTGCTGACGTAGATCCGGTGGCGGCCATCCGCGACCTGACCGATGGGTTCGGGGCTGACCTGGTGATTGATGCGGTCGGGCGACCAGCGACATATGAGCAAGCGTTCTATGCCCGTGATCTGGCCGGCACCGTGGTGCTGGTCGGTGTGCCCACCCCAGAGATGCAGCTGCGGTTGCCCCTAGTGGACTTCTTCTCCCGCGGTGGATCGTTGAAGTCCTCCTGGTACGGCGACTGCCTGCCCGAACGCGACTTCGCCACCCTGATCTCCCTGTACCTGCAGGGCCGACTCCCACTGGAGAAGTTCGTCTCCGAACGCATCGGACTGGACGCGATCGAAGACGCGTTCCACAAGATGCATGCAGGTGAAGTCCTGCGGTCCGTGGTGGTGCTCAAGAAATGAGCAACATCGAGCGAGTCGTCACCAGCGGCACCTTCGAACTCGACGGCGGTTCCTGGGACGTCGACAACAACATCTGGGTCGTCGGCGACGACAAGGATGTCGTGGTGTTCGACGCCGCCCACACCGCCGCCCCCATCATCGAGGCCGTGGCTGGACGCAACGTCGTCGCGGTCATCTGCACCCACGGTCACAACGACCACATCACCGTCGCCCCCGAACTCGGCAAGGCGCTCGACGCCCCGGTGCTGCTGCATCCCGCCGACGAAATGCTGTGGCGAGTCGTCCACCCGAACAACGATTTCCACACCGTCGAGGACGGTCAGGTGCTGCAAGCCGGCGGCATCGAACTGCACGCCCTGCACACCCCCGGACATTCCCCCGGATCCGTCTGCTGGTCGATCCCCGAATTGAAGGCGGTAATTTCGGGCGACACCCTGTTCCAGGGCGGCCCCGGCGCTACCGGCCGGTCGTTCTCGGACTTCCCGACGATTCTGGACTCGATCTCCAAGCGGCTGGGGCTGTTGCCCGGTGAGACGGTGGTCTACACCGGCCACGGCGACACCACCACGATCGGTGACGAGATCGTGCATTACGACGAATGGGTCGCGCGCGGGTGTTAGGCCTGGTCACCGTGAGCCGATTCACAGCACCGCTGCGCGTGAGCACTCCCACGTACCGGGATTACATATCTCGGTAGCAACCTTCTGCAGAGCGGTTGGAACAATTGAGCTTTGAGGTGGCACGTGGTAGCTAATGCAACGCATCAGGTTTCAGTTCAGTCAGCTGTCCCGCGGTGGACCCCACGCGAGTCCGAATTGCTTGCTGTCACACTGCGGCTGCTGCGTCAGCATGGCTACGAGAGGCTCACCGTTGAGGCAGTGGCCACCGAGGCGAAGGCAAGCAAGTCAACCATGTATCGCCGATGGCCGTCCAAGGCGGAACTGGTGCTGGCGGCGTTTATTGAAGGTGTTCAACTTACGACGATTGCTCCTCACACCGGGTCTCTGCGAACTGATCTGCTGCAAATTGGCACCATGGTCTGTGAACAATCCAAACAACACGCCGCAACTCTGAGGGCAGTCCTAAATGAGTTGCCGCATATGCCTGCCCTGGAGGCCGCTCTTCGAGACAAATTCGTCCATCATCGCAAAGCGCTCATTTTCGAAGTGCTCGTTGGATCCGTCGATCGAGGGGAGATCGACGCGGAGGCGGTCAACGACGAGATCTGGGACGTCCTTTCCGGCTACTTAGGGTTTCGTGCCCTGGTGCCAGGTCGTCCCCCTACCATTGAGACTGTCCGCATGCTCGTCGACGAGGTCCTCATGCCTAGCTTGACCCGCCACCGATGACACAGCCAGAGTGGTTGCTACTTAACCAAGAACATGGCGGCCACTACACGCTCGTATCGATGGCCCGTCGATGGGCCATCCCGGCGAGGGGCAGCGCAGAAGTGTAGACATGTGGGAAGCGCGGGCCGATAATTCGGCGACCTTCTAGCGACGAAATCCCCGCGAAGGATCACGCGGCGGCATATTGAGAAATGTTGTGAACCAGTTTTCGGGCTGCAGGTTGCCGCCAAGCCCGAGGAATCGGTTACCAGAGTAATCGGGGTCCTCAATTCCGTCATGGGGTCCCTCGGAAAGAAATTCGAAGTCGTTGTCCTGGAAGAACACTTCGCGTAGAAGATCAAAGTTCCGATCTGCGGGATGGGCAGGGAGACGGTCTATATGTTCCGCAGCCAGATCCTCCACCGAAGCGCTTTTGGCCTCCTCAATCATCTTCCAGAGTGCGACCTCTTCTCCGACGCAGGTCGGAAGTGGCCATTCGCCGACCTCCAGGTCGTGGGCCAGATCGTCGTAACAGCGAGCAGCTTGCCGGCGCCACTGCGGCCCTTGACCGTGGGTGTTTGGAGGATAGCTTGAAAACAGGCCGGTATTGCCCTGGAGTTCTTGATTGCACTCGTCGTGTGCCTGCTCGCTTAGTCGTTGGGCCGCGATGTGAAGTAGGAAGGCGGTACGGGGAGTGAGTGCGATTAGTGACTGGTCCTGTTCTTCGCTCGGCTCGCGAGTCAAACCCTCCGATGGTCCAAGATCATCGAAGTCGTTGCAGTGCAGCGCTTCTCCAGCGTCTTTGTCGACTCCTGTTGTTGTTGCGTCAACTCTGATTCCAGAGTCTTGCAGAAGAGGTGACCGGCTAAGCTCACCAAAAACCTCAAACAGTGCTTCTTCGTACTCGGCGAGGGTTGCGACACCAGCAGCGGCAGGAAAAATAGTCGCCGTGTCCGAGTGAAGGTCGATCCCCTTACTCTCGAACCTATTGCGGAGACTTCTTGCTTTGGCAAACAGCCGCTCCGTGTCTTCGATAGTCAGTTCAACTTCAAGGGTCACTATGAACCCGGGCCGTTCGGGTTGCTCTCTCGTTGCCACGGGGTTGATTCTGTCAGGATCAGGGTTATCTGAGGCCAGGAATTCAGCCAGCTTCGATGAGTCGTCGAGCTTGCGGCCCCGGCCGATCTTGTTTGAACGTGCCAAACCGTCAGGCAGGAGCGGGAAGCCTTGGCGTGTGTGGCATCACTCCCAGTCGCGCATGGGGCTAGAGATGTAGTTCGTAGCTTGGGGGGAGTCAATGACAGCTCGCCGCAAGCATGCTCTGCTCAGCTCGCATCGAGATTGGGCCGAATCCGGCTTTGATCGCGCTGATGTTGGCGGCGGTCATGGTTAGGGCGCGGCACGAGCTGACAGGCGCTGGGCCGTCAACGAGCGACAGCAACGTTGCTAAAAGTGTGTAAGCGTTGACTTTATTGAGGGCAACGGCGGCGCGGTGTGACGTAGGTAGCTCGGCGAGCGGCCAGGCTAGCCACGGGCGCAGACCCCACGCTCGAAGGTGCGGATCACGGTGGGGACGGCCTTGTGTCGGGGCATCCGGCCGTTCTGGACGTCCCGATAGGCTGCGTTGATCAGACCGTAGAGGGCATGCTCAATCCACCGTGAGCTGACGCCGGGGTCGAACACGCCTGCGGTTTGGCCGCGCTGGATCAGACTGGAGAGCCGGCGGGCGGTGGACAGCGATTCCCGCGCCGTGTCGCGCGTGCGTCCAGGTTCGCCGAACAGAAACGACATCCGGTGTCCCACCGGAATCAGCGCAGTGATCACACGACGCATCGCCGTGATTGCGCACCCGTCCTCGGGTGCGGCCGCGGCCACAGCAGCAGCGACCACCACGACCGAATCGGCAATAGTGGCTGTGACCAAGGTTTCCCGGTCGGGAAAGTAGCGGTGCACGGTGGTGCGACCGACCCCGGCGGCCTGGGCGATCTGGGACAGGGTGGCGGTGTGGTTATCGGCCAACAGTTCGGCAGCGGCCTCGATGATCGCCGAGCAGGTGCGGGTTTGCGACCCCGAAAGCCGACCTGGTCCCCTTCTCACGGGGCGGCCCTACCTGACAAAGAGGCCGGGAAGGTGCTGCCAAATACGTTGCGCCCACGCAACGATCGGCATGCGGCACAAGCCAGTGCGCACATGTGTCTGGAATGCTCCCTTTCCGCCGGTCCCGGCATGTCATGGCGGTTCGGGCGTGATCGCGGTGCCGGGTGAATCGAACTGTTGTCGAGAAGCGATGCCATCGCAGCACGGCAGGCCCATGGCGCTGCACATCTTTTCCGTGCACCGCATCGACATCGTTAACGTTCCCCGGGCCGCGCCCAGCTGCCGTCATCGAGAAGCCGTTGGCAGGGTAGGGCCGTGGATCCAACGACGCCGGCATGCACCCGATTCAGATCTTGCGTAGTTCGAACAGCGGCAAGATCCGCGAGGTATGCTCTTGGTACTGGGCGAAGGGCGGCATCACGGTCGTGATGTGCCGCCACGCCGCCTCCCGCTCAGGCCCTGCCAACTCGCGGGCCTCGACGGCAAATGCCTGATCGCCGATCTCCACACGTGCCCGCGGGTGTGCGCGCAGATTGTGTACCCAAGCCGGATTGATGTCTGCCCCTGCGTAGGAACCGACGACAACAATCTTGCCGACGATGTCGAAGCGCCCCAGCGGGGTGACCCGGTCCTTTCCGGTCTTGGCCCCGGTGGTGTGCAACAGGACCAAGTTGGCGCCGTGCCAGGGGCCACCGACTTTTCCTCCGTTGGCGCGGAATTCGGCGATGACCTCGGGGTTGAAGGAGGTGTCGGGCAGATCTGGCACAGTCATGCCTCCTTGCGCGCGCTGAGCAACACGCCGGGCATCATCACGCGACCGGAGCTATCGCGCGTGACGTCGACTGCCGGGCCTTGACCGCCGGCGAGGGCGGTGTCATTGGCGTAGAGAGTGGCCGGCCTGACACTGTCGACTGTCCACAGGGTGGCGACGGTGTCGCGCAGCTCGTCGGCGGTGAATCCGTTGGGGCCGGGATGATCGTCACCGAATGCTTGTTTGGCGAACGCGAGGATGAACAGGGCTGCTCCGGGGGCGGCGGCACGGTGGATGCAGCGCACATAATCCTGTCGTCGCTGCACCGGCAGGGCATGAAGCAGCCCGCTGTCCATGACGCTGTTGAACCGGCCGTCGTATCCGCCGAAGTCGGTGATGTCGGCTTGAGCGAACGTCGCCGAGGTCAATCCTTGTTCGGCCGCTGCAGCGGTGGCTGCGGCGATAGCAGTGGCACTTCCGTCGAGTCCGACCACCCGATAGCCCTGGGCGGCCAACGCAAGCGACAGCGCGGCATGGCCGCAACCGGGGTCAAGGACCTCGCTACGGACCTTGCCTTGCTCGATGAGCGCCGCCAGTTCAGGCTGCGGTGCACCGATGCTCCACGGGGGTGGCGCGCTCTGCTGGTAGGTGCTGTCCCAGTCAATCGGCGGCTGTGTCATGTGTGTGCACTCCTTGATCGAGCCGGGCGCCCGGGCGTGCTGCTCGAACGCTTTCACCCACAGTGCCCAAAATCGCACCGGCTGTCTACTTTTGCTGGTGGTCGACCGTCAGTCCGCGGGGGACTGCGCCGCGTCGATGCGCGTGGCCACGACGGCCCAGACCGGCCAGTGAAGGACGTTGTTGTCGAGAAGGGGGCCGATGATGTTGAGACGATCCAAGACGGGCTTCATCCGTTCGCCGTACTGCCCGTCCTGGTTGGTGGCCATGTGCGCGAATGCCTCGGTGTTGAAATGGTGCTGGAAGGTAGTCGTTCCCAGGTGGTCGATGCGCCATCCTGCCGGCGCCAGCACGCGTTCGAAGTTTTCAGCAGTGAGCCCTTCCCCGGGGATGCCGTTGAGGTTGTATTGCCCGAACTCGAACATGAACAGTCGCGCTCCGGGCTTGGTCACGCGATGCAACGCAGCAGCATAGGACGATTGGGCTGGTTCGTCGTCGGCGAAGACGTGGTACACGGCACTGTCCACGACCGTGTCGTATTCGTTGTCCTTCAACCCGTCGAGTGTCGTGACGTCGGCCACCAGGAAGTCGACATCCACCCCGGCGCGTTGCGCATTGAGCTTTGCCCGCTCGATGGCGGCCGGTGAACTGTCGACGCCGGTTACCTGATATCCCTTACTGGCGTAGAGGATCGCGTTGTGGCCTGGGCCGGTGCCCGGGTCCAGTACCTTGCCGTGGACCGCACCGTAGGCCACGAGTAGCTGCACCGCGGGTTGGGGTCCACCGATGTCCCAGGGGGTCAGTGGTGGCAATCCATTCACCGTCTGCCCGTCGCGGTAAAGGTCGTCGAAGCCGCTCCAGTTCGCAGTGTTCTCAGGCACGTATCAATCTCCTTTGAGGTCAGTTATCTGTTGGTGCAGCGGCTATTTCGATTCCGATGCGATTGTCGATGCCACCGTCGAGCCTGGTGAACAACACGTACCACCACCCGCCCAGACGGTATTGGCGCCGTTTCGCCTCATACACCCGTTGAGTCGCTGAGCGGTCGAGCAACGTAGCGATTGCAGGCACACCCTCGCCACGGCATCGCCCCCGACGGTCGCAGACGGCGACCTGCGCATGCGCGTCGTGACGGAGGCGCCTCACCTTCCACGAGTCGCGGCCGGTGAATACGAGCAACGTCTCGCCCGTGATGACGCCGCGGATCGGGGTGGGCTTGGGCCGCCCGTCGCGCGTGAAGGTAGTCAGCAGAACATATTTGGAGCGCACAACTTCGGCGAACGTTGGGGCGGCCATGGTTATCCGGACCCACCATTCGGCGTGTTTGCACCCTGCATCATGTGTCCCCCGGCGACTTGGTGGCTTATCCGCGATGGTGACGGAACGTCGATGAAAGTATACGCCCGTTTCTTTTTGTGACGGTGGGGCTCACGTGGCCGGCGATGGTGGACACCGGGCCGGCGGCGAACGAGCGCTTCATACATCTGTACATGCCACCGTCGCGGTGCTGTTGGAAACGCGCATAGTCCGGCCGACTTCTGACGGCCATCGTGACACCCATCACAAAGTCTCGATCGCGACGTATGCGGCAGGGAAGGAAAGCGGATGGGCATCGCAGCCGAAGGCTCGCATGAACTGAAGAAGGGCCTCAAACAGCGGCACTTGACCATGCTCTCGTTGGGCGGTGTCATCGGTGCCGGCCTGTTCGTCGGATCAAGCGCGACGATTCACGACGCCGGACCCCTGGCATTCATCACTTACGCCCTGACCGGGCTGATCGTTCTGCTTGTCATGCGGATGCTCGGCGAAATGGCCGCGGCGCGGCCGTCGACCGGATCGTTCACCGACTACGCCCGGATGGCGTGGGGACCGTGGGCAGGTTTCTCGACAGGCTGGCTGTACTGGTACTTCTGGGTCATCGTCGTCGGCTTCGAAGCGGTCGCCGGCGGGCAGATCATCCATGACTGGATTCCCGCTATTCCGGTATGGGTCATCGCACTCGCGTTGATGGTGGTCATGACGCTGGTCAACCTGATGTCTGTTGGTGCGTTCGGCGAAGCCGAGTACTGGTTCGCGAGTATCAAGGTGGTCGCGATCGTCGCCTTCATCGTCGTCAGCTCGCTGTTCGTCCTCGGGCTGTGGCCCGGCGCATCGGCGGACTTCTCGAATCTCACCAGTCACGGGGGACTACTGCCCCACGGTTTGGCCACCCTGTTCGTCGGTGTCGTGGTGGTGATCTTCTCGATGACGGGAGTCGAAGTGGTCACGGTGGCCGCGGCCGAATCGAAGGAACCCGCCCGTGCCATCCGCAAGGCGGTCAACTCGGTGGTCTTTCGCATCCTGTTCTTCTTCGTGATCTCGACGTTCCTGATCGCCGTGATCGTCCCCTGGGACTCCGTCGTCCCCGGCGAATCCCCGTTTGTGGCCGCGCTCAACCGAATCGGAATTCCCGGCGCCGGCAACCTGCTCAACCTGGTGATCCTGGTGGCGGTGCTCTCGGTCCTGAACTCGGGTCTGTACACGTCGTCGCGTCTGCTGTTCGTCATGGGAGGCCGCGGGGACGCGCCCAAGTGGATGTCGGCCACCAACAAGCGCGGGGTACCGGTCAAGGGCATCCTGTCCTGCACCGTCGTCGGCTACGGGTGCGTGGTGTTGGCTGCCCTGTGGCCCGACACCGTCTTCATGTTTCTGATCAACGCGTCCGGTGCGGTATTCCTATTCGTCTACCTCATGATCTGCGTTTCGGAGCTGCGCCTGCGCAGGGTCTGGGAGCGGGAATGCCCCGAGATCCTGCAGTTCCGGATGTGGCTCTACCCGGTCCTGCCGATCCTGGTCACCGCGGCCATCGTCGCCGTCCTGGTGAGCATGGGCCTGAGGCCGGACCACCGCATCGAACTCTTCCAGGGGCTGGCGGTGTGGACGGTGCTGACCGTCGTATACGTCGTGGTCCGGCGGCGACGCGATGCCGCCGCACTCCGCGCGGCGGACACCAGTGCCCTGTCGACCGCAGAACCCGCAGAAACCGGCGACGATCTCCGCGTCGAGCGCGCCATGCATTGACGCGGACGTGCCCCTCCGGTCAGGTGCCGAGGTCGTCGAGCGGCAGCTTCGCCCGCTCGGCGGCCTTGAGTGCCAACCAGAAGCGGGCAGCACCTTCGGTGGTTGTCGGTTTCAGGCCAGTGAGCTGCTCAACCTTCTTGAGTCGGTAGACCAGCGTTTGCCGATGCACGTTCAACGCATCGGCGCTTGCCTGCCACACCCCGTCATTACGCAGGAATTCACGCACCGACTCGACGAGGCCACCGTCGTTCGCGCGGTCGTAATCGATCAACGGACCAAGCGTGCTGCGCACTAGGCGGCGGATGTCTTCGATGCTCGACGGCAGGAAGTCGCTACCGTCGTGTTCGCCATAACTGGCCACTGCTGTGTGTCGTTCGTGTGCTTGCGCAACGGCTAGTTGTGCTTGCCGCAGCGCCTCGGCGACATGTGAATTCACCGAGAGTGGTGTACTCAGACCCACTGCGCAGGTAGGCGCCAACTTCACGGCAGTCTGCCTGAGAACCTCGGGGTCGTGGGGTACGAGTCCGATAAGGGTCGCGCCGCGCAGCATCAACAGCGGCGCATAGTCCTGCAGGCAGATCTGTCGGTGAATTGTGGTGTGGTCCAGCAGGTTTCCGTCGGGCGTGCTCCAACAGGCCATCACGGCACCGTCGCTCATGCCTCGGTGGCGTAGCTCGGGCCAGACCGCTGGCAGCGTGATGCTTTCGTCGAGCAGACCCGCCAACAGATCCTGCCCGGAGGCCCGGAGCCAGTCTTTCTCGGCGGCGGCGTGTTCCAACTCCAGGGCGATCAGGCCACCGATATGTTGCAGCAGGGCACGGTCATTGACCGAAGTGCGGTCAACGGCAGCCACGAGAACAACCTCACCTGTGCCTGGGATGGCAACGTGTACTGACTCTGCGGGCGCCGTGGCATCGGCCCTCACCGCGTCGGCGCGACGACCCGCTGCGATGACCTCGCCGGCCAACTGGTCCCGAACTTCCAATGCCCATCCCGTGGCGATTTCAAGGGCAGATAACCGTTCGCCGAATGTGCCTCGTTCATGAAGGGACTGCCAGTAGACGTCATAGAGCCTTTTGATCGATTCGACGCGCTGGCGTTCGGATTCGATCGCACTCTCGATGACGGTGCGGGCCAGCTCGACGAAATGCAGATCGAAGCTTGCCGTCAATACGGGAAAGCCTTTGCTCTCCGCAACTTTGAGCATCCCGTCGGTCACCGCGGGCGCGGTCGGACTGGAGGCGACAACCAGCGCGCTGACCTTGCTGTCGATCAACTGCGCCATCCACTGGCGCTGGTCGGGCTCCCTAGCAGGCATTCCGGCGCCGGTGGTCATCACCAGGTCGCCGTTGTCGAACCAGTTCCAGGGATCGGCGAGATCACATGCGTGAGCCCAGGTGACCAGGCGTGAGCCGCCGCGCTCGCCGGCTAGGTAGCGCAGACCCAGCGACGGCACGGCGACAAGCTGATCGACCGAGATCACGCGATCACCTCCTCATACAAAAGTACAACGAGACTGCGGAACTCTGTCGGCATCGCGTATGTCCGGGGTCACATTGTCTGGCCAGACTTGGCGTCGAACCGCAGTACAGCGCATGGAGGCAGAAACATGGTGGCCAGAGACGTCGACCGAGCAGCACTCAACGTCGCTTCCGGAGTCCCGTTGTGGCGGGAGGGCCGCACCCAGCTCACCCGACCGGCTCTGCAGGGCGACATCACCGCAGACGTCGCCATCGTCGGCGCCGGGTTCACCGGCTTATGGACCGCCTACTACCTGATGAAATCCGATCCGTCGCTGCGCGTTGTCATCCTGGAGCGCGACTACGCCGGATTCGGGGCGTCGGGCCGCAACGGCGGTTGGGCCTCCGCGATTTTCCCGGTGTCGCTGGCTCACGTCGCCAAGATCTACGACCACCCGGCGGCACTGCGACTGCAAGCTGCCATGAACGCCACCGTCGTTGAAATCGGTGACGTCGTGGACGCTGAGTCGATCGATTGTGACTACGCGCGTGAGGGTTTCGTGTCCCTGGCGCGCAACGAGGCTCAACTCGCCCGCGCCCGAGCCACCGTCGCCGGATCCGAGGCCTTCGGCACCAGCGGACAGTGGAGCCTCCTGGACCCCGCTGAAGCGCGGCAGCGGATCAACGCCACCGACGTTCGCGGTGCCCTCTACACCGAACACTGCGCCCTGCTTCAACCCGACAAGCTGGTTCGCGGGCTAGCGACAGCAGTGGAAAAACTCGGCGTGACGATCTACGAGAACACCACTGTCGAGAACATCGACGCCGGCGTGGTCCGCACCCAGCGCGGCACCGTCAGGGCCGAAACCGCGGTACGCGCAACCGAGGCCTTCACCCCGCAGTTCGCGGCCTACCGCCGCAACGTCGCACCGCTGTACTCACTGGTCGTGGCCACTGCGCCGATACCCCAGGCGCTGCGTGAACAGCTGGCGCTGACCTCACGCACTGCGTTCAACGACATGCGCAATCTGCGCATCTACGCCCATCCCACCGCCGACGGCCGGCTGGTGTTCGGCGGGCGTGGCGCCCCCTACCACTTCGGCTCCAAGGTCGAACCCCGCTTCGACGTCAACGCCAATATCCACGACAAGATCATCACCACGATGCACGAAATGTTCCCGCAGCTGCGGGACGTGCCAGTCACCCACCGCTGGGGCGGGCCGCTCGGGGTGCCGCGCGACTGGTTCCCCTCGGTGGGATACGACCGCACCAACAAGTTGGCCTGGGCCGGACCATATGTCGGCGACGGAGTGGCCACCAGCAACCTCGCGGGACGCATCGTACGCAACCTGCTACTTGACACCCCCGACGAACTCGACCAGCTTCCGGTGGTCAACCACCGCTCCAAGAAATGGGAAGTCGAACCTTTCCGATGGCTCGGTGTCAACGCCGGCCTACAGGCAGCCGCGGCAGCCGACGTGGAAGAGAAGCTGACCGGCAAGCCCTCCAGAGTATCGGCGCTGCTCGAAAACCTCACTGGCGCCCACTAATCCGTCACACCACACAGATTGTCACAGGAGAACCATATGCCTACCCTCACCCACCTGCAGAATGTCGCCAATCTCACCGACCTTGAGCCGGCAGGCCAACGACCCGGTGCTGACAGCGGCGACCCGCAACTCAAAACACTCACCGTTCCCTCGGGCACCGACGCCAACGTCGGTGTCTGGGAATGCGAGCCCGGCGGTTGGGCCGTCATCAACAGGCCCAACACCGAAACCTGCTACATCGTCGCAGGCAAGGCAAAGATCACCGACGATGAAACGGGCAGCGTCGTCGAAATCTCCGCCGGAGACTTCCTCACGCTGCCTCCCGGCTGGAGCGGCCGCTGGGACGTCACCGAAACCGTCCGCAAGGTCTACGCCATCTTCTAGAACGCCAAAACCGTTCACACCGAAAGGAACCCACCATGAATACGGTTGCGCATTGGCTCAACAACGCACCGTTCGAAGGCACCTCGACCGCTACCGCCCCGGTGACCAATCCGGCGACGGGCGCGGTCACCGGTGAGGTCGCATTGGCCAGTGTGGATGACGCACGCGCGGTGATCGACGCCGCGGTGGCCGCGTTCCCGGCCTGGCGCGACACGTCGCTGGCCAAGCGCACCTCGGTGCTGTTCGCCTTCCGTGAGCTGCTCAACTCCCGCAAGGACGAGCTGGCCGCACTCATCACCGCCGAGCACGGCAAGGTGCTCTCCGATGCCCTCGGCGAGGTGAGCCGGGGCCTGGAGGTCGTCGAATTCGCCTGTGGCATCCCGAGTCTGCTCAAGGGCGGGTTCACCGAGAACGCCTCCACCAACGTCGACGTGCACTCCGTACTGCAGCCGCTGGGGCCGGTCGGCATCATCTCGCCGTTCAACTTCCCGGCCATGGTGCCGATGTGGTTCTTCCCGATCGCCATCGCCGCGGGTAACACCGTGGTGCTCAAGCCCTCGGAGAAGGATCCGTCGTCGTCGCTGTGGATGGCCCGGCTGTGGGCCGAGGCCGGCCTCCCCGAGGGCGTGTTCAACGTGCTGCAGGGTGACAAGACCGCGGTCGACGAGCTGCTGACCAACCCCAAGATCAAGGCGATCTCCTTCGTCGGCTCCACCCCGATCGCGCAGTACGTCTACGCCACCGGCACCGCGGCCGGCAAGCGCGTGCAGGCGCTGGGCGGGGCCAAGAACCACGCGGTGATCCTGCCCGACGCCGATCTGGACCTGGCTGCCGATGCCATGGTCAACGCCGGTTTCGGTTCGGCCGGTGAGCGCTGCATGGCCATCTCGGCCGCCGTCGCCGTCGGCCCGATCGCCGACGATCTGGTGGCCAAGATCGCCGAGCGCGCCGCCACCATCAAAACCGGTGACGGAACCAAGGATTCGGATATGGGTCCGCTGGTCACCAAGGTCCACCGCGACAAGGTGGCCTCCTACATCGATGCAGGCGAGGCCGACGGGGCCAAGGTCGTGCTCGACGGTCGGACCGTCATCGCCAACGGCGGAGCCGACGGCTTCTGGCTGGGCCCGACCCTGCTCGACAACGTCACCCCGGAGATGAGCGTCTACACCGACGAGATCTTCGGCCCGGTGCTGTCGGTGCTGCGGGTCGAGTCCTACGACGAGGCTCTTGAGTTGATCAGCAACAACCCGTACGGCAACGGCACGGCGATCTTCACCAACGACGGTGGCGCCGCGCGGCGTTTCCAGAACGAGGTCGAGGTCGGCATGGTCGGCATCAACGTGCCGATCCCGGTTCCGATGGCCTACTTCAGCTTTGGCGGTTGGAAGGCGTCGCTGTTCGGCGACAGCCATGCGCACGGCGCAGAGGGCGTGCACTTCTTCACCCGCACCAAGGCCATCACCACCCGCTGGCTGGACCCCAGCCACGGTGGTATCAACCTCGGCTTCCCACAGAACGGCTAGGAGGAAGAATGCCGCTCGTCCACATCCATGTCATTGAGCAGCGCCGCAGTCAAACCGAGCTGCGCAGGTTGGCTGATGTTGTGCAGCAGGTGATGCTCGACCACTTCGCCGCGCCTGAACGTGACAGGTATCAGCTCATCACAGAGCACAAGGCCGGTCATATCATCGCCGAAGATACCGGCCTCGGATTCGTCAGGACGGACGACATCTGCTTAGTTCAGATCTTTCAGCAGGGGCGGACACTCGGTCACAAACAGGCTGCATACCGGGCATTGGCTGAGCGGCTCAAGGTCGAAACAGGCTTGCAGCCGTCGGACCTGATCATCTCGGTTGTCGAGAATAGCCGTGAAGACTGGTCTTTCGGCAACGGTATCGCCCAGTTCGTCGAGGGTCGTCTGTAAGCGCCGAAGGGCAAGGGGCGCAGGATTCGTGGGACAACCGTCTCGTTTTCGGATCCGCCATTTGGATGGCAAAAAGTGTCCGCCAAATCCGTGGCAATGCTGGGAAAGATGCAGGTAGGGGAGGCGCCGTCCGCCATCCAGAATGGCAACCTACACTTCTTCTTCTTCTTCTTCTTCTTGTCGGTTGCCATTTGAGATGGCGCGACTTGGCGCATGCGCCATCTCAAATGGCAAAACGGGGGCCTCGTCGTGGTGTCGGTTGCAACTTTGTAAGGCGGGTTCTCACAACACTGACGAAGCAACGACGTCGGCCTCCAGGCCGGTCGCGCGCAGCGCCTGCTCGATCACTGCAGATAGTTCTGAACGCCAATACCGGGCGGCTGGCAGCGGCCTACGATTCGGTGGTGGCAATCGTTCGAAATTCGGCGACCCGGATTCTGGCACCCTACGAGAGCGCTTACCCTGCAGTTCTGTCCGCGATGCAAGCGGTCGGGATCGAGGTGCCAACGCCGGCCAACCCGATCGTTGGTGAATCCAAACGCTCGCTTCGGAAGAACCGCTGGGCCGCAACGGTGACTGCGGCCGTGCGTCCAGAGACAGACGCAACCACCGTGATCGACTGGTCTGTGGACATGTTCGGCGACAAACACCACAACGTACTTGCCGAGATCCTGGAGGCAACCACCATCCCGATCGACGACCTGGGCGTCGGTGAGGCCCTGAACCGTCTAGGCAAGGTGGGCCGCTTCTTCGGTCACCTCGAAGCGGGTGCCCTCGCCAACTACGTTCACCTCGATGAACGCGTCGTTGAGCTCGCTCAGGGCATCTACGGGGATCGCCAGGGAATGCTGGTCCTGACTACGCAGCGTTTGTTCTTCTTCGACAGGAGCCTGCTGGGCGCGAAAGTTGAGGAGTTCGACTTCTCGTCCATCGGGTCGGTGGGCTTTTCGAAAAGATTGGGCGGCGAGGCGATCGATATCTCTATTTCGGGACGCTCTGCTCAGATCAGGCAGGTCGCGCACGGTCGAGCCGAGACGTTCACCGCGGCATTCCGCGCCATACGATCCGGCGCACCGACCACGAACACGCAGTCAGCCCCAGCATCAACACCAGATCTGGCTGGTCAGATCCGCAAGCTTGCCGAGCTGCGCGATGCCGGGATTCTCACTGACGAGGAGTTCGTCGAGAAGAAGGCCGAACTCCTCGCACGCATGTGATCAAGTGGCTCCCGTGTCTGCGCACACCACGGCGCCCCGGGTGCTTGCCCGGCGGTTCAGCTGGTGCCCACCAATCACCAATCCGGGACAAGCGAGAGCCGACATGAGGGCGGCAAGGCTACGACTCGGCGCACATAAAGTTGGTGCCTGCCGCGGAACTGAAGGCGCCTCGCACATATGCATCGGCTTCGCTCGCGCTGATGTGGTAGCGCGCGATCAATTTGTTGGCGATGGTTAAGTCGTCTGTCTCACCGGAGTTGACCATCGCGCAGGCGTCGCGTCGGGCGCTGAGTGAGCGATCGTTTCCAGGATCGGGAATGTACGTTCCGCCTACGCCTGGGCAACCAGACTGGTCGTAGTTTTCCCCATCGCCGCAGTGCGGGTTCGGCATGGCATTCGCAGCCGGCGCAGCGATGGTGAAGCCCGCCATCAGCAGGCCTGTCACGATCGAGGTGGCAGCGCCTAAACCGCTGCTCAATCTGATCTGTCGCACAGGGACACCGTATCGTCCGTCGAGCGTATCGACCGCCGAATGAGCGCCCAGACTTCGCGCGCAAGGCGGGTCCACGATCCCGTTTTAGGATCCGCCATCTTGATGGCAGAACGCATCCGCCAAATCCGTGGCAAAGCGGGGAAACCTGCAGTTCAGGGCGTCGCCGTCCGCCATCGAAAATGGCAACCTACACCTCTTCTTTTTACGAACGTTTGACGAACGCAGCAGGGCTCACTAGGGGTCCGAGGGAAGTTGGTAGTTCTGCACCGCCTTGATCACTCGGCCGGCCAGTTCGGAGACAAAAGCGGTGTTGATCGGCTGGTGGGTGAGTGCGCTGCGGAAGTGGATAGGTGCGATGAGCAGTTCGATCACCTGCCGGGCATCGACGTCACCCGGAAGTTCGCCACGCGTGACCGCGCGCGTGATCATCGGCAAGATCATCTGATAGCGCTGCTCCCAGAACGCTTCTCGTGCGGCCGCCAGCTCCTCGGAATCGCTGACAGCAGACAGCGCCCGCACCAGGCCGCGCCCCAGCGGAGTATCGAGGTAGTCACCCAGTGCGGTGCCGAAGGCGGTGAGATCCGTGTGCAGCGATCCGGTGTCGGGGATGGGCAATTCCCTCGCGCTGGAGGCGAGTAGGGCATCAAGGACCAGATTTTCCCGGGTTCCCCAGCGCCGGTAGATGGAGCTGTCGCGAACGCCGGCGCGCCGGCTCACGTCGGGAATGCTGACTTTGTCGGCACCGTGCTCGCTTACCGCCTCGATTACCGCTTGGTGGACAGCCTGTTTCACGCGGGCAGCTCGGCCGCCCGGCCGCGCTCGTGACGATGCGGGATGAGCCATACCGGCATCTTAAAACAGAAGGTCTTGCGTTTAGCGCGAGAAGTTGCCTATTCTTAACGCAGAATAATCTGCGATTGCGTGATCGAGGAGGCTGGCCATGACGTCGGTACTGGATGCTGCGAAGCGGGTGGCCGTCACCGCATGTGCTCTCACGCACACCACCGATCAGGTGGCGGGACGATTGGGGGTGGCGCCGTTTCTGCCCAAACTGTTCGTGGATCGGTTCACTCACTTGGGTGGCTTCACCGATGCGCAGTTCCGCAATCAGTTGGCCGCATGCCGAACATTCGAGGATGCAGGGTGGGCATCGCATTGGCAGGGCTTCGCCCGCGCGCAATTGGTCCGGGCGGACAAGGCGCTCTCGCATCTGGGTGGCCCAGCCGCGGAACAACTCGTCGACCTTGACGTCGATGTCGACGTGCGCGCACTCGGTGAGCTATTGGCCCCTGCCGTGACGATTCTGGCCGACCGAGGAGCCGTGGCCGACCCCGACGCGGTGGCCGAGTTCTGTAGGCAGCACCCTGAGTCGGCAGACGCCGCCGAGGCATTGGACGCGCTGATCAAGACGCTGGTCTACGAATTCGCCGCGGCCTGGCCAGGATTCAGCCCCCACCGACTGCGCGCCTACAAGAGAATGGATCGGCTGACCGAGGTTCTGGTGACGGCACTGGCCCCGGCTATGGGCTGCACAGTCGACGTGGTGCAGATCCCGTCCGGTGGCGGCGATGTCGTGCGCGGGTACCTAGTACTGCCCCAAGGAGCGGCCCGCGTCCCGACGGTGCTGGTCACCAACGGGCTAGAGGGCAGCATCGCCGAGGTGCTGTTTCCGATGCTGGCCCGGCAAGACGGGAGAGTGGGCCTGTTCGTCATGGAGATGCCAGGCACCTACGGCTATACCGAGCGACTGACGGTGGCCGGCGGCCAAAGCGCATACTCCAAAGTCATCGACTACCTGGTAGCTGACCCCCGCGTCGACGCTGACCGGATCGGCATGTTCGGCGCGAGCTTCGGCGGGTACTGGTCGACGCGAATGGCCGCTGTCGACGATCGGCTGAAAGCTGTCGTTTCCAACGGGCCCCTGGCGGATCGGAGTTTCAGCACGCTCAACTCCGTAGGAATGCCAGAGATCATGGTGTGGACTTTGCTCAAAACTCTCGGCGCTAGTAACCCAATCGACTTGTCGCACAAGTTGTCTGACTTCGCGGTGACTGAGCTTTGCAGCAGGATTTCTGCTCAGCTGCTGGTGATCAACGGGGCCCACGACACCTTGGTCGACACGCAGGACTCGATCGATATCGCCGCCGCAGCTCCCGATGCGTTGCTGGCCCTGTACGCCGGTGATGATCACTGCGCCATGGGTAATGCCGAACATTGGTCGCCGCTGGCGGCGAGATTCCTGCGCGACCATTTGACCGCCCCGATCGGGGAGGCGCACGCGTGACCGAGGCAATCAAAAGCCTGCCGCAGATGCGGCGCGTCCTGTACGCCGCTGACCATCGCATCGATACCCAAATCTCCAGCGAAGCAGGTTGGTTGGACGCTCAGGATGCCGCCTAGCCCGAGGATCTGCGCACCCTGCCGGCGGCGTTCACGCCGGAGTTCGAGATCGCCCGTTACCAACAGTTGGGCCTTGTCGACGGGGCCACGGTACTGCCTGTCTGCCCGGCGTCCTTCCGCGATTTCATGGTGTACGAGAAGCATGCGGTTGATGCTGCCCGCGGCCTGACGAAACGGTTCCTGCCGAAGGGCTACCGGGCGTCCCGGATCTACGAAACCATGACTCGCCGAACGTTTCCCATGTTTCGACCCAACGCGCTCTGGTATCGCGAGCCGGTCTACTACATGTCCAACGCGTTGACCATTGTCCCGTCGGGAGTGCCCATTCGCGCCCCGTCCTACAGTCGCGCCCTCGATTTCGAGCTTGAACTCGGTGTCGTACTCGGAAGCCCGCTGCGCAACGCAACCGTCGAGCAGGCGACGGCCGCGATCGCCGCGGTGGTCGTCGTCAACGATTTCTCCGCGCGGGACGTGCAACTGGCCGAAATGCGTTCCGGTTTCGGCCCGCAGAAGGCCAAGCACTTCCTCAGCTCGATGTCGGCCACCGCCGTCGCCGGCTCCGCCCTGGCACACCGTCTCGACGGGTTGACCGCCAGCGTCACCATCAACGGTAAAACTGTGTCACGCACCACGACCGCGGGGATGCGGTATTCCATGGCCGAGGCGATCGCCCATGCATCGCGCGACGAACAACTCTTTCCCGGCGAGCTGCTGAGCACCGGCACATTGCCCGGCGGCAGCGGGATGGAACTGGGCCGATGGCTGGCCCCGGGGGACGAACTGCGGCTGGAGATCGACGCGATCGGTGTCATCGAACACCGAATCCAAAGCTAGAGGTGATCTCTCAGTGAAGATCCATCAAGTCTCAGATTCCGTCTACGTGGTCGCTGGCACCAACGTGAACTGGGCACTGATCAGTAACGGCTCCGGGATCACCCTCATCGACGCCGGCTATCCGGCCGACACCGACGATCTGCTCGACTCGATCCGCCAAATCGGGCACCACCTCGAGGATGTGACCGCCGTCCTGTTGACCCACGCTCACCTCGACCACATTGGCGCGATCCCCACGCTCGTCGAGCGCATCGGGATGCCGGTCTACACCGGAACCGAAGAAGTGCGGCACGCCAAACGCGAATACCTGCAACAAATTACGCCTGTCGAAATGCTCAAACAGCTCGCCAGTCGGCGTGGTCGACGGTGGGTCACCGAGACCGTCACAGCCGCGCGAGGGGGAATCAAGACAACAGTGCCCACAGCGACTGCCGCCGTGGCCGAGGTGCTCGCCCAACTGCCGGGTGGGCTGATCCCCGTGCCGTCACCGGGACACACGTCCGGTCACACCGCCTATTTCATGGCTTCGGAGAAGGTGCTGTTCTCCGGTGATGCCCTGGTCACCGGGCACCCCCTGCTGGACGACGACGGCCCGCAACTTCTGCCGTCGCTCTTCAATCACGACGAGGCACTGTCCCGGCTCAGCGCACGGCAGCTCGCCGCCCAACCTGCTCATATCTTGGTCCCCGGACACGGCGCGCCCATCGTCCACAACGAATCCACGCCGTAAGCAGGGTTGGCTGAACCGTGGAAGCCGTATTGGGTGTCATCGCCTGGTGCCGCCGGCGCCGCGGCCAGCGGCACGTTTGGGGTTGCACCCTGTACCCAGGTACGGGTTTATCGTCGATATATGGCCACCGATGCAACGTCGCCGCGGGGGCCCGAGTCCTGCTCGTTGCCCACCGGTGAGCAGCCGGCACGAGTCGCTGAATTCGACCGGTTGTTCGCCGATTCGGTGCTGCGGTCCGCGAGGCTATCGGCCACCCGATTGGCTCTGGTGTTGCCGTCGGCCGCTGAGGCCACGGCGCGGGATCTGGCGGATCGAGAGGCCGGTTGCTGTTCGTTCTTCACCTTCGACTTCGCCGGTGCAGGGACAGATGTGGTGATGAGCATCTCTGTGCCGCACGCGCAGGTCGAGGTGCTCGATGCGTTGGCCGACCGAGTCGACGCCGTGCTCGCCGGCAGGGCGCCGTCATGAGTGGGGCGGGTCTGCGCCGCGGTGAGCTGGCTGCCGCCGCGGGGGTGAATATCGATACCTTGCGGTACTACGAGCGGCGCGGTCTGCTCCGCGAACCGCAGCGTTCCCTCAATGCCACCTGCGCACGTTGGTGGGCGACGCGCACGCTAACTGTCGTTTCGGGAGCACGGTGTCATGATCGATTTCCTTGCCGACGGCGCCGACAACATAGTCGGTATCCGGTTCAGCGGAAAGCTCAGCCCGTCCGACTATCGTGATGTGCTCGGCCCACACGTCGAGGCAATGCTGCAACGGTTCAGGGCCCTGAAGGTACTCATCCTGATGGACGAATCCTTTGAGGGCTGGACATTCTCGGCGGCATGGGCGAACACCGTCTTCGACTTCAAGCACCGAGGTGACTTCGACAAGATCGCGATGGTCGGCGCCCCGAAATGGGAAGAATGGTGCGTCCAGAAACCTGCTTCGTGGCTGATACGTGGTGAACTGCGAACCTATCCACGGGACCGGCTTACCGACGCATGGCGATGGTTGCGCGAGTAAAACCCGGTTCTGGCCTGGGTGCCCGCGGAGTGGATGTGGATGTTGGGTGCCACGATATGGCGCATGAGCCCGGCGGCCATGACCGACTTCCCGGTGTTGCTGACGCAGACGAACCACACAGACTTATCGGACATACTCGGCGTGTTCCCTTGTCTTAGTGGGCTATTGGCTGATCGACACCTTCAGCTCGGCGAGCAGTTGCTGGATCCGGTGGTCGATTTGGTCGCGGATCGGGCGGACCGCCTCGATGCCCTGGCCGGCAGGGTCGGGCAGTTCCCAGTTCTCGTAACGCTTTCCGGGGAAGATCGGGCAGGCGTCACCGCAGCCCATGGTGATGACGACGTCGGCAGCTTGCACGATTTCATCGGTCCAGGGTTTCGGGTATTCACCGGTGATGTCGATACCAACCTCGGCCATGGCCTCGATCGCGGCGGGGTTGATCTCATTGCCGGGCTCAGATCCTCCTGACCAGGCGATCGCGTTGTCGCCGGCATAGTGGGTGAAGTATCCGAGGGCCATCTGCGAGCGCCCGGCGTTGTGGGTGCACAAGAACAGCACGGTGGGCTTGCCGTCGCTGATCTTGCCTTCGACCCGTCCGCGGGCGTGCAGCTGGTGGGTACGTGGGCTGTCCGTCATGGCGTCGTGTCCGTTCGCGTCGTCGAGCCGATGGTGGGTAGATGTTGGGAGGTGTGGTGTCCGAACCGCTTACGCAGGGCCAGCGAGACATAGACCAGCCCAACCAGGACGGGGACTTCGATCAGGGGCCCGACCACCCCGGCGAGTGCTTGGCCGGAGGTGGCGCCGTAGGTGGCGATCGCCACGGCGATGGCCAATTCGAAGTTGTTGCCCGCGGCGGTGAACGCCAGGGTGGTGGTGCGCTCATAACCCAGATCGAGGAGGGTGCCGAGCAGATAGCCGCCGCCCCACATGATCGCGAAATAGGCGAGGAGGGGCAGGGCGATGCGGGCGACGTCCCATGGCTGGTGGGTGATCTGATCCCCTTGTAAGGCAAAGAGAATCACGATGGTGAACAGCAGCCCGTAAAGTGCCCATGGCCCGATCCTGGGCAGGAACCGCGTCTCATACCAGTCGCGACCCTTGGACTTCTCGCCGATGCGGCGGGAGAGGTAGCCGGCCGCCAACGGGATGCCCAAGAAGATGAGCACGGATTTGGCGATCTGCCACGGTGAGGTGTCGATGGTGGTTTGTTCCAGGCCAAGCCAGCCGGGCAGCACCGACAAGTAGAACCAGCCCAGGACGGCGAACATGACGACCTGGAAGATCGAGTTGAGCGCGACCAGGACGGCGGCGGCTTCGCGGTCCCCGCAGGCCAGGTCGTTCCAGATGATGACCATGGCGATGCAGCGGGCCAGTCCGACGATGATCAGGCCGGTGCGGTACTCCGGCAGATCGGGCAAAAACTGCCAGGCCAGGGCGAACATCAGTGCCGGGCCGAGCACCCAATTGAGCAGCAGTGAGGACAGCAGTAGTTTGCGGTCGCCGGTGACGGTGTCGAGTCGGTCGTAGCGGACTTTGGCCAGAACCGGATACATCATGATCAGCAGCCCGAGGGCGATGGGCAGCGAAATCCCGTCGAGCTGAACCTTTTCCAGCGCGGTGTTCAACCCGGGGATCCAGCGGCCCAGCAACAGCCCGGCGACCATCGCCGCGCCGATCCAGACCGGCAGGAACCGGTCGAGGGTGGACAGCTTGCCGACCACCGGCGGTGCGGGAGTGGTGGTGCCGGTCATGCCGGCGCTCCGGCGGTGGTCTCGGTGCCGAGCAGCACGGCCAGGCTGGCCAGCGCATCGGGGACCACCGCGTAGTACACCCACGACGCCCGGCGCTGCGAGCTCAGCAGGCCGGCGTCGCGCAGCACCTTGAGGTGATGGCTCACGGTCGGTTGGGAGACCTCCACACCCACAGAGATGTCGCAGACACAGGCCTCACCACCGGCGTGGCTGGCGATCGCCGAGAACAACCGCAGCCGCACCGGATCGGCCAGGGCCTTGAGCTTGACGGCCATATCCGCGGCCTCGGCTGCCGACAGGGGTTCGCGCAGCAGCGCCCCGGGCGGACAGCATGCCTGGTCGAGCGGCCCCAATGATTTCGACATACATCGATATTGACAGAGATCGATATCACCTGCAAGTGGGCAGTGTCGGCGGGCAAAGCTGGGCGGTGGGCATACAGGTCGGCATGTCCACCGCCAGCTCACCAAGGGTGGACGGTCAGCAGCAGGATGCTGCCTGTGTCGCCTCGGGCTCGGCCTCTGCGGCGGCGGTGCCGCCGCAGCAGACGCCGGTCTCGCCGTCGGCGCGGAGCTGTGGGCTGGTGCCGAACGTCTCGGAATCCGCCAGCACGGTGTAGACCTCCCACTTCTCGCCGGCCGGGCCGGTCACCCACACCTTGTCCTGGGTGGCGAAGCAACAGGTCGTACCGATCTCCTCGTCGGTGAACAGCCCTTCGCCGGTCAGCCGGGCGATCTCGGCGTGCACCTTGTCGCTGGATTCGACCTCGACGCCGAGGTGGTTGATGGTGCCGCCCTTGCCGGGGTTTTCCAGCAGCACCAGCTTCAACGGCGGCTCGGCGACCGCGAAGTTGGCATAGCCGGGCTTCACCTTGGCCGGCTCGACGCCAAACAGTTTGGTGTAGAACGTGATCGCTTCGTCGAGATCGTCGACGTTGAGCGCTAACTGAACACGGGACATGATCAACCTCCCACTAGGGATGAGACATATATCGAACTGACGCGTCACGCTCAGGATGCCACCTTTTCGATATATGTCAAGAAATATGGCAGGATGGGCGCCATGCCCAAGGCCCTGCCCGTGATCGACATGTCCGCCCCGGTGTGCTGCGCCCCGGTGGCCGCCGGGCCGCTCAGTGACGCCGACGCGCTAGAGGTGGCGATGCGACTGAAGGCGATCGCCGATCCTGTGCGGGTCAAAATCCTGTCGTATCTGTACAGCTCATCGACTGGCGAAGAGGCCAGCGGAGACCTGGCCGCGGTGCTCGACCTGGCGGAGTCCACGGTCAGCCATCACCTTGGTCAGCTCCGCAAGGCGGGTCTGGTGATCTCCGATCGGCGTGGCATGAACGTGTTTCATCGGGTGAAACCCGAAGCCCTGCAAGCACTCTGCGTGGTACTCGACCCGAACTGCTGCACTTAGCCGCAGAGACGGTCGGCCGCCCTGGCACCGTCGGTGGGTCCGGTTCGAATCCAGCCGCGGGCGCGCACGCCGACGCCCAGAAATAGTGCACCGAGGCCCGTCGGAGTGGCCTTACGCTTTGTGCATGTCGGCAAATCTGCGAGTGGCTCCCGCCGACCTGCGTACGGCGGCTGCGGCGCAGGCCGAGGTCGCCGCCGCGGTGTCGGCGCTGGGTGCCGGGCAATCGGTGGCGAGCGCAAGCAGCGGCGTATCCGACCTGGTCAGTGGCGCTGCCTGTAGTTTCGTGGCGTCAGCGATCGACAAGGCCACCGCAACCGTCAACGACGAGTTGACAATGCACAAAGACCGCCTGACCGTCGCCGCCGAACGGTACCGACAAGGCGACGAGGAGTTCGGCCGCCGCATACGGCGGATCGGTGGCTGACGCCGCGCCGGCAGGGATGCCGGTCACGATTCCCCAGGTCGAGGCGTCGCAACCTGCCAACCTGGTGCAGGCCGGCGCGGAGATCGGGCAGAAAGCCGCGGCGCTCGGTACCCAGATCGAGCAACATCAAAAGGGTCTGCAGACATTGCACGCCGGGTGGCAGGGGTCCGCATCGCAGGCCGCGCAGGCCAAGTCGACCGCGACCGTTCAGCGGATGCAACAACTGCAGGAGGCCCTGACCCGGACCCAGACGATCATGCAGGAGGGCGGCAGTCAGCTTGCCCAGACCCGTTCCAGCCTCTTGCAGACGGTCAGCGGCCTGACCGCACAGGGCTGGCAGGTCGGGCCTGACGGTTCCGTCTCGATCCGCCCCGGCTCGACGCTCGAGAAGTATGCGAAGGTCAGCCCCGCGAACGCCATGCAACTGCAGGCGTTGGCGGCGAGCAACGCGGTGAACGTGAAGACGATGCTGGCCGGCTTCGACACCGCCGATCGCCGGCTGAGCCAGAATTTGCGCGGCGCCGTCAGCGCACTGGACTCTCCGATGCAGAACTTCGGGCCAGGAGGAATTCCTGCGCCCCAGAGCCCCAAGGACACCGGTCCTCAGATACCGCAAGGCAAGGACGCCACGGAAGTCAAGAAGTGGTGGGAGGGGCTGAGCAAGCAGGATCGTGAACGGCTGCTGCGTGAGCAGCCGGAGAAGCTCGGCAACCTCAACGGCATCCCGGTCGCCGACCGCAGCACGGCCAACAAGGCAGTGATGGATGCCGATATCGCTCGTGTGGAAAATGCCACGGAGGCGTTGTCTCAGCAGGAAATGACCCGCTACTACAACGCGCTGAAGGTGCGCGAGGGACTTCAGCACAACGAGGACAGCACCGACGCTCCCTCATATCTCTACGTGTACGAACCGGAGGCGTTCAACGGCCAAGGCAGAGCAGCCATTTCGATCGGCGACCCCGATACGGCCGACAACACGGCGGTCGTGGTGCCCGGCACCAGCCACAGCGTTTCGGAGGGATGGCTGAGCAGCGACGACGCCGCCAACGTGTACAACGAAACCCAGCGTGCCGATCCGAGCAAGAGCAACGCGGTCGTGGCCTGGATGGGGTACAACGCCCCCGACAGCCTCACCGACCCGCAGGTAGGACAAGTCGGCAATGCACGTGAGGGCGGGGCGTTGTTGTCCTCCGACGTCAATGCATTGTCGGTGACGAACCACGGCGACTCCCATGTCACGGTCATCGGCCATTCCTATGGTTCGACCACCGTCGCCGACGCCGCAGCCGGCTACGGCATGCGCGTCGACGACGTGGTCCTGATCGGTTCACCCGGAACCGATTTGGCGAAGAGCGCTGCCGACTTCCACCTGCCCGAGAACGGCCATGTGTACGTGGGCGCCGCCTCCACCGATCCGATCACTCATCTGGGCGGGGACAACAACCAGGTTCATATCCCCGGAACCGGCGTCACCATAGGACTGGGCACCGACCCCGCCGACGACGATTTCGGGTCGACGCGCTTCAAAGCCGAGGTGGAAGGCTGGACGTTGCCGTGGAAAGACCACAGCGGCTACCTGGTCCCGGGCAGTGAATCGCTGTTCAGTATTTCCGATATCGCCTCAGGGCACGGCGACGCGTTGGAGCATGATGGGATGACTGCTGATCATCGAACGCAAGTTCTCGGCGTGGAGATCGATCCCGAGGCGTGGCGAATCGCCACCGGGGGGCACCGTCACCAATGATCGCCATGGGGCATAGAGAAAAGGTCAGCGTGCGAGCGAATCTGTTCATCGCGGTGGTCATGACGGTCGCCGCTCTCACTTCAGGATGTGATGCCGTGAGTTCCAAGAGCTATGGGGTTTCGGACCCGCTCACACCCGAGCAGTCCAAGACCCAGGTGGTCGACGCCGCTCGCGAGATCGTGCAGACCCTGAAACTCGATACGTCGGCGGTGGTGTTCCGGCGTTCGTCCTGCAATGACCAGCACGAGGCACCGTTCCGGGGCGTCGTCAGGATCAAGTACCCGTTGGCTTCCAGTTTCGAAGCCTCCGGCAGCGAGGTCGAACAGATGGTGCAGCAGCTGAAGTCCAACGGGTGGGGCGAAAACACGGATTTCAAGACGCACGCCAGCAGCCTGGCCAAGAACCAGGTGGTCGCGGTCTTCAACCCTCAAGCCAAGGGGACCGTGAATCGATCGATCGAGCTCTACGGTGAATGCCGCGACGTCACCACGACGAAGGACTCGGCGGGCACCACCGAACACGTTGATCTCGGCTAGCCGCGTACCGCAGCAACCGGCCGGAACCGTACCTTTGCACTGAGCCCCCGGGTTCTGCGTCGACTGACATGAAGTTGATATGAAGTCGGCGGCAGACGCTGTTTCTGTCCGCAGAATGTCAGTGTGACGGCGTCGGCACCTTCCTGCGATCAGCAACGAGTTGATGGCTCGCTGATCCGCGTGGTGGGCGTCGCCGATGAAGTCGACAGGCTCACTGTCGCAGGCTCAGAACGTGACGAGGTCGTCCGGCTGACTCGCCAGCAGGAGCTGCGGCAGGCCCGTTACTACCGGGGGCTACTGGAATCGCAGCGGGCTGAGATCGAGGTGGAGTTGGCTCGCGACTGCGCACTGCTCGCCAGGCACTTGGCCGACGGTCGCAGTCGGCGCCGGATGCCTCGCCTTCGGGAATCCGTCAGGCGCAAGCGCCGTGAGCAATATCAGATCGAGTGTCTGCTGGAATCTTTGAACATGAGGTTCTTCCAGCCGCGGCCGATGCCGCTGCCGGATCACCGCTTCACCGTGGAGATCGAACCGACCCGGCACGGCTATCGGGTTCGGGTCCTCGAACTCGATCAAGTTGTGACCGCGGTCAGCCGGGACGAAGCGGAGATGACTGCCCGCGAGTACATCGCCGTGAGCATCGGTATGGCGATCAGCCGGATCGCCGTACACGTCTCCCCGGCCCGCTCTGTCACCTAGATCCCGCGCCATCCGCGCCGCGCCAATGCGCGTTTTCTCCCATCCTCTGTGACGACGCTGCGCAAAACTGTTGTGGGCCAAGCTATGAAAGCCGAGGGATCATTGGCGCCCAGGTTGGGTGGTTAATGTCCAGGCACAGTTTCCCTGTCAGTCACCTCCGGGAAACGCTGTGTCCCAACTGTTTATGGGGAAACTGACGATGGGTGGTGACATCCCTTCGCGGGCGTTGCTAGTTTCCCTCGGGAAGAATTTCTAATACCGAGAGGCGCGACTTCGCACCATGTTGAAAACTCTTGTCGCACTGGCTGTCGCCGGTTCATTCGCGGCCATGACAGCACTTGGCACCGCCAACCAGTGTGTGGCCCAGCCGCTTCCGGAACCGCCTGCGCCTGACGGCACAGCCGGAATGGGGGCTGGCACCGGTTCCGTGCCGTCTGCCGCGCCCGCGACCCTGCCCACTCCAGAGGGTTGGACTCTTTCGGTCAAGGCGGTGGACGAAACGCAGATCGCCGTAGAGCCGTTGACCACGGCCATTTCGTCGCGTGAATACCTGGTGGGCGGAACGTTTCTGGGCGAGGTGACTGGTGCCGGCAAGGCCGCCTTGACCGGCGGCACTCTGGAGGCGGGGTACCAGATCGGTTGCGGAATCACCGCCGATGTCGTGGATGCCCGGTTCGGCGGCAACATCACGCCCTCGCTCAGCTCGGCGGGTCTGCCGAGTGTTGGAGGTGGGCTCTTCGCGCAGATCCGCCCCACGCTCAAGCCGGGTACGGCAACCGTTGTCGCGGTGACGAAAGTTCAATACGAGGGCGATTCGGCTCGTGCGACGATCACCGGCCTGCGGATCAAGATCGACAGTTGTGTCGGTCAGTCCTTCATCCGCTCATACGCGACCTTCACCAGCTCCACCGCCGACACGCAGGATGTCGTGTCATACGTGGGCGTGACCAAGGCTGTCTGACGTCCCAAACCCAAATACACGCTCGCTCAACAATTTACGCTTTGAGAGGTGTCAAGCTGACATGACCAAGTTCTTTACTGCCCTGGTTACGATTGGTGCGCTGGTGGCGCCGGCACCTTATGCGGTCGCCGCGCCCGAACCTGTTGTGCCGCCCGTTGAGGGCGAGCCCGAACCGACGCCGGACACCGGGGCCGTCGCTTCCGGCGAACCATCCGTGGTCACGACGCCAGACGGCTGGGTGTTGAAGCTCGCCGCCAGGGACGAAACCCAATTGCCGATCCCGGCCCTCACGACGGCGACCTCATCGCGTGCGTACCTGGCTGGAGGGACGTTCACCGGCAGCATCAGCGGCAATGGCAGTACGTCGTTGCGAGGCGGTTCGCTGGAGGCGGGCTACCAGATCGGCTGCGGTATTGCGCTGAGCGCCGTTCGTCTGACCGGCAGCCTCGGCCTGTCCTCGTCGCTCAGCCGGTCTGGCCTCGGCGGGGTCAGCGCGCCGATCCAGGGCAATGTCGAAGTACGGCCCAAACCCGGCGAGGTCATCAACGTGCCGGTCACCAAAATGAAGTTCAAGGGTAAGGATTCCCGGGTCACGCTCAAAGACGTGCACATCAAGATCGATGGGTGCGTCGGCCAGTCTTTTCTGCGCTCATACGCGCAGCTGACCAGCGCTGCCCCGGGATCCGAAGATATCGTCGCGTACTACGGACTGACCAAAACCGTCTGATCCGCGTCCGCCCGCATCTGCGGATACGTCGGGTATTCGATGCCCGAGAGGTACTGCACGGTGCGCACGACCTGGGACGAGTAGCCGAATTCGTTGTCGTACCAGACGTAGAGGATCACGTTGTCCTCGTCGGCGATCGTGGCGTTCGCATCGATGATGCTCGCCGCACGTGAGCCGATGAAGTCGCTCGAAACGGCATCGGTGGCCGCGGTGTAGTCCAGGTTGCGGCTCAACGGTCCCGACAAGGAGGCCTGGCGCAGGTACTCCAGGACCTCACCCTTGGTGGTCTGCTTGTGCAGCTGCATGTTCAGGATGGCCACCGACACATCCGGGGTGGGAACGCGGATCGAGCTGCCGCTGATCTTGGCCTTGAGGTCCGGCATCGCCTTGGCCACCGCCGAGGCCGCGCCGGTCTCGGTGAGCACCAGGTTGAACGGCGCGGACCGGCCGCGGCGGTCAGCCTTGTGGTAGTTGTCCAACAGGTTCTGGTCGTTGGTAAACGAGTGCACGGTCTCCACGTGACAGCGCGCTACGCCGAACTCGTCGTCCATGGCCTTCAACGGCGGAACGATCGCATTGGTCGTGCAGGATGCGCACGAGAAGATCTGCTGCTCGAGATCGAGTGTGCGGTGGTTGACCCCGTGCACGATGTTGGGCACGTCGCCCTTGCCCGGTGCGGTCAGCAGAACCTTGGCGATACCGGGGCGCAGGTGCTTGGACAGCCCTTCGCGGTCGCGCCACTTGCCGGTGTTGTCGATCAGGATCGCGTTGTTGATCCCGTACTGGGTGTAGTCGACGGTCGACGGGTCGTTGCTGTGGATGAACTTGATGACGTTGCCGTTGGCGATGAGGCAGTTGTTCTCGTTGTCGACCTTGATCGAGCCGTTGAACTGGCCGTGCACCGAGTCGCGGCGCAGCAGTGATGCCCGCTTGGCAAGGTCGCCTTCCCCGTTGCTGCGGATGACGACGGCACGCAGGTTCAGGCCGTTACCGGATCCGGCCTTCTCGATGAGCAGGCGTGCGACGAGCCGACCGATACGGCCGAACCCGTAGAGCACCACGTCCCGCGGGCCCTGCGGCTCGATCTTGTTCTCCCCGGTCACATCGCTGAGCACCTGTGCGGTGAACTCGGGCACCGATGCGCTGCCATCGCTGGCGCGGTAAGCCATGACCAGCAGGCCCAGGTCGATCTTCGCGGGGCCCAGGTCCAGGTCGGCCAGGGCCTGAAGGAACGGGAAGGTCTCTTCGACCGAGAGCTCGTTGCCGCCCACCTGGCGGGCGAAGCGGTGCGTCCGCAGGATGCTGATGACGGACTTGTTCACCAGCGACCGGCTGTGCAGCAGAACCGTCACGCCCTTCGCCCGGTGCAGGGTTCCGATGATCGGGATCATCGCCTCCGCGAGTGCTTCTTGGGCATTCCAGTTGGCGAGTTCTGGCGAGTTCAAATCAAGCGTCCTGTGCGTCGTGTGGGCTGGCCCCTCGGATGAGTAGCGCTTAGATGTTAGCGATTGCCGGATTTCACAAAACGCCCTGGTAGGGCGGTGAGATCAGCAGTGGCGCAGGTCACAGGTCTAATCGGCCGGATGTGGAGGCCGTAGGGGGCTTCATGCCATCGAGCCGGCGCCCAGCCGTCACCGTAGCGCGCTGCCCGCGAGCCACTGGTCCCACGACACACCCCAGTCGCCGTTCTGCCAGACCGGCAGTGGCTCACCGCCGGTATTGCGAACCTCGAACACATCTCCGGGCTGGGAGAATTCGTAGAACCACCGGCTGTTGTCGGCGTTGACGTTCAGGCACCCGTGCGACGTGTTGGTCTTGCCCTGCGCCCAGACGGTGCTGTCGAGTTGGTGGACGTAGATCCCGCTGTTGGTGAGCCGTACCGCATTGTTGACGGTCACCTTGTAGCCCAGCCGTGAATCCACGGGCAGACCGTAGGTGGAGGAGTCCATGACGACGGTGTCGGCCTTGTCCATCACCGTGTAGACGCCGGGTTGGGTCCAGAAGGAAATGGATTTTCCCGCGACGGTTTCTGAACCGCCCATACCCATCGAGGTCGGTATCGTCCGGACCAGTTCGTCATTGCGGTAGACACGGATCTGCTTTGTGGCGTCGTCGGCGATGGATACGTGCGACTCTCCGATGACGAACGACACCCGGCCGGCCTCTTGACCGTCGGCGACCACGCTCACCTCGGTGCCTGGACGGAAGTAGTTTTGCGGCCGCCAGTGGGCGTGCCGGCTATCCATCCAGTACCAGGAACCATCAACTGGCGGAATGGTTTTCACCGACAGGCGGCGTTCGGCGGCCGCGCGATCAGCGACCGGTTCGTCGAAGTTAGCCACGATCACCGTGCCGACGCCGTAAGTCCCTCCGTCGGCCAACTTCGCCCCCGAGGTCGCGGTGAAGCTGACTTGCTTCTGCTCACCGGCGGTGAGTGTGGCGACCATCGGCGCCGGCTGCGTCAGCAGGAGGGCGGCGACGATGACGAGCAGCGACAGGACTGGTACCGGTCGCTTCGCGGGTGAACCCACCGACATCCCGGAGCCTCCCATCTGTCCGCCGCACTGCGGCGCCCTGTGCTAGAACGGAATACGTAGCTACGCCGTAGCTACGTAGGAAGGCTAGCACGGAGGTATGCGGTGAGCGGGCGGCGAGACAGCGTCAGGAAAGACCTGATCTTCATCGGGGGACTTGTCGTGATAGCCGCCGCACTGATCGCCTACCTGCTGATACGCCCCGTCAATGGCCCCGCTTCCGCCGCGCCCGTCGCGGAGTCGTCGGCGACCTCGCAAGCAACCAGCGCGACCGCCGGCTCGGACCGGGCTCATCCGCCGGTGGAACGCCGTCAGGCGGGTGACCCGCTGGCGCTGGGAGAACCCGACGCGCCCGTCGCGTTGGTGGTCTTCTCCGACTTTCGGTGCCCGTTCTGCGCCAAGTTCAGTCGCGACACCGAGCCCGAACTGGTCAAGCGATACGTCGATACGGGCCAGCTGCGCATCGAGTGGCGCGACTTCCCGATTTTCGGCCCCCAGTCGATGACGGCCGCACGTGCCGGACGCGCTGCCGCCGAGCAGGGCAAGTTCTGGGAGTTCAACCGCGCCGTCTACGCGGCCGCACCGGAACGGAAGAAGGCAGACCTGACGGATGACGATCTGATCGGTTTCGCCAGGCAAGCCGGTGTCCCCGACATCGACAAGTTCACTGCCGGGATGCGCGGAACCACCTACGACGCCGCCGTCAACGCCGACCTGGCCCAGGGCACGGGGATCGGCGTCCCCAGCACACCGGCATTCCTGATCAACGACGTGCCGATGCTCGGTGCGCAGCCCACCGAAGACTTCGTGACCGCCATCGACGGAGCGTTGGCCAAACGATGAGCGGCGTCGGTCTGCTCGGTGCCTTCCTCGGCGGGTTGGCCTCGCTGCTCAGCCCGTGTTCGGCGCTGCTGCTGCCGTCGTTCTTCGCTTACGCCTTCGATCGGACGCGCCTGCTGATCCGGCGCACCGTCGCATTCTGGGCTGGACTCTGTGTCGTGCTGGTGCCGCTGGGTGCCGGCGTCGGCGCCCTGGGCGGCGTGGTCACGCGCTATCGCAGCGAAGTCACCGTGATCGGTGGCCTGGTGTTGATCGGCTTCGGTCTGATGACGTTGCTGGGCAAGGGTTTCGGCCTCTCGGGCATGCAGCGGTTGACGGCCCGGATCAACATCTCCGGCACGGTCTCGGTGCTTGCGTTGGGGGCGGTGTACGGTCTGGCCGGCTTCTGCGCGGGACCGCTGCTCGGCGCCGTCCTGACCATGTCCGCGATGGGCGCCGACCCGGCTTACGGAGCACTTCTGATGGCGGTCTACGCCCTCGGTATGGCCGCCCCGTTGTTCGTACTCGCCTGGTTGTGGGACCGCTTCAACCTGTCGAAACGCGCCTGGCTGCGGGGGCGGCCGGTGCGTCTGGGCCCGCTGGAAACCCACACCACCTCGCTGCTCACCGGGGCGATCTTCATCGTTCTCGGTGGGATCTACCTGTTCACCGACGGCACCGCGAGTCTGGGCGGGCTGCTCTCCGTCGACGCACAGTACGACCTGCAGGTATGGCTGGGCCGCTTGTCGTCCGGCGTCAGCGATCCCTGGCTGCTTCTGGGCGTCGTGGCGGCGCTCATCGTGTGGCGGTCCATTCGGTTATGGCGGCGACGCACCACGTCCAGCACCGCGAGCGGGACTCACGATGAGCAGAGCAGCTACTATCGCGCTACATAGGTTTGACGGGCTGGGCCACGAAATGACGACGTCGCACCAACACGAGCGGTAATGGGTATGGGAATAAAGGGATTTGGCGATCTCGAAGCTGTGGTGATGGAAGTGCTCTGGTCACGTGCGGAGCCCTCCACGGTGCGCAGCGTGCACGACGAGCTCGTCACCCAGCGCCAGATCGCCTACACCACGGTCATGTCGACCATGGACAACCTGTTCCGGAAAGGCTGGCTGGAGCGGGAAAAGATCGGCCTGGCGTACAGCTATCGGCCGGTGATGACCCGGGAGGAGCATTCCGCGCAGCTGATGCGCACGGTGTTCGAATCCGGCGGCGACAGCGAGCTGATCCTCAACTTCTTCCTCGAGCAGATCGTCGACGAAGACTCGAAGAAACTCCGACAGGCCCTCAAGCGGTTCACCGAGGAGCAGCCACGATGAACGCCGTCACGTTTCTGCTCGCCTATGCGGTGGCGCTGAGCTGGCTGGCGCCCGTTCTGTTCAGCGGACCGCTCTCGGCCAACGTCCACCCCAGGCTTTCGGTGGCGGGGTGGCTGGTCGCCGTCGGCACCGCGGCATTCGCGTGGGTGGCGGCGTTGGCGATCCTGATCGCAGGTGCCGCCCACAGCCTGATCACCCACACGGCGCTCACGTTCTGCGTCGAGACACTGGGGATCGCCAGCGCGGTGACGTTGCCGCCGACCGTGGCGACGGCGCTGGTGGTGGTCTTGCTCGCCGTCACTGGCACGGTGGCGATCCACACCGTGCGTCGCGTCATGGTCTCGCTGCGCGGGGTGCGGCGCGCCAATCGAGCACACGCAGAAGCGGTCCGGATCATCGGGCGGCCCACCGAGCACAACGGCGTCGTCGCCATCACGGCCGACCAACCCGCAGCCTACTGCGTGTCCGGCGGCCGGCGACGCGCGATCGTCGTCACGACCGGGGCCTTGGAATTGCTCAAGCCGCCCGCACTCGCGGCGGTACTGGCCCACGAGCGGGCGCACCTGCGTGGCCGCCATCATCACGTCATCGCCCTGCTCAACACCCTGGCTGCGGCGCTGCCGCGGCTGCCGCTGATGAGGGCGGCGGCGCAGTCCGTACCGGCATTACTGGAGATGTGCGCCGACGACGCGGCCACTCGCCGGTATGGCCGGGAGCCGCTGTTGGCCAGCCTGGTCGCGTTGAGCACCCGGGGCCGTGTTCCTGATGGCGTGCTGGCCGTCGCCGGTACCGCGGTGGCCGCCCGGGTCACCCGGCTCCTGCAACCTCAGCGAGCGATCTGGTGGCGCCCATCGACCCTGGCGATGACGCTCATCGTGATCGCGACGGCCGTCGTGCCGGCTTTCGCGCTCACCTTGTGCACCCTGCAGCCGTAGCCGAATCAGACGTCGTGGCTGCTGCTCGGCCCGGTGCGGGGCCCGTAGCGTTCGGCGTACGCCTGGTGAATGTGGGCGTTCTTCTTGCGCGACAACTCGTCGACGAGGCCCGGGTTGAGGCCGTGTTTGGCGAGCATGTGACGACGCCACACCTTGTTGAGCGCGTGAGAGAAGTACACGAACGGGATGAAGATGGGCACCGTCATGCTGGCGTGCAGATAGAGCGACATCGGGATGAACCAGATCGGCGCCAGAACCAGGATCGCGGGGATCGCGACGCGGACCATCATCCGAATGGTGGCTCCGGGGCCTGCCAGGTCCTTGGCCACCCAGTCGCGCATCGAATCGGGTAGCCGCTTGCCGTAGCAGTACCCGATGTACTGCAGCGGGCCCGGTTTGGTGCGTGGGGCTTGGCCGGTGGGCATCGCTGAAGGGTAGCGCTCGCTATGATGGATTGCGAATTTCATCAATCCGTCAATCATTGGGGCAGTAGTGACCGACAGCGTTCTGGGAGGTCCCGAGCGGCCGTTGTACGAGATCAAAGCCAACCTGTTCAAGGCGTTGGCACACCCCGCACGGATCCGGGTGCTGGAGATATTGTCGGTGAGCCAGGAGCCGACCCCGGTCAGCGCGATCCTGGCTTCCACCGACATCGAACCGACCCTGCTGTCTCAGCATCTCGCGGTCCTCAAACGCCATCACGTGGTCAGCGGGCACCGCGTCGGTAACGCGGTGTACTACACCCTCGCCCATCCGAAGATCGCCGAGCTGTTGCGCATCGCCCGCACGTTCCTCGCCGACACCCTCGCCGCCCAGCAGGGTCAGCTCGAGGCCGTCGGTTCATTGCCGCCAATTGGGACGCCGCGATAGTCAGCGCGGTTGACGATCCGCCTCTCACTTCCTGGCGTCGACGGCTTCGGCTACCGCCGCCAGTAGTTTCGCGTCGGCGGTGAGCAGCGCGAGCCCCTCCACGGTCGCCTGGGCGAGCAGGATCGCGTCGAAAGGATCCTTGTGCGGTAGCGCGGTGAGGTCCGAAGCGAGGGTGTGGCGTCGCGTGATGGGAAGGTTCTGCAAGCCGGAGCGACCGATTGCATCGTCAAGGCCGTCGGGCAGGGCGAGTTTGCCGATCGCCGCCTTGATGCTCAGCTCCCAGGTGCTGGCCGCGGACACGAACACCGCAGGGCTTTGTGCGATGAGACCCCGTGCCTCGGTTCCCAACCTTGCGCTGTCTTCGAGCAGCCACAGCAGGACGTGGGTGTCCAGCAACAGCCCCCTCATTCGAGGGCGAACAACGTGTTGAGGTCGGTGTCGGCATCATCGAAATGTTCGGTGTCGTAATCGAATTGTCCGGCCAGCCCGCCGCAGGCGATGTCGACGCGGGTGTGCGGGACCAGGTCCGCTACCGGTTTGCCGGCCCGCGCAATCGTGATCTTCTCGCCGTTCTCCACGCGGGTGAGCAGTTGCGACAGGTGTGTCTTCGCGTCGTGGACATTGACCGTCGACATGGAGCCCAGCCTACTGGACTTAGTCTAGTTGGACTAGCAATGGATGATCAGCGCGGTAGTCGGTCGAGCCAGTCGGAGTTTCCGTCGAGCGATTCCCCGTCGATGACCACCATCGGCACCCCGGAGTCGGGGAGTGCCCGCAGCAGCGGCAGGTTGTTGGCGGCGATGAGGTGTCCGTCGAAGGGGATGGGAAGCCCCAGCTTGATCATGTCCTGCGCTGACGGCGGCGCACCGGCGCGATCGGCCAAGCCGGCGAGCTGCTCGTTGCTCAGATCGGTCGGGCCTTCTTCCTGCGGCTGCTGCTCGGCGGAAAAGATCTGCTCGATGAACTGCCAGGTGACGTCGCTCGACTTCGAGTGATCGGCGACGATGAACGCGGCGTAGATCGCCCGGCTGTCGTAAGTGCCACTCGCCGAGTACTTTTCGAGGAAATTGACGAGACGCAGGTTGATGTGGAGCTTGCCGTCTTCGATGCGCCGGCCGATCTCGGCGCCCTGCTCGCGGACCATCTTTCCGCTGTACGGGCAGAGCGGATCCAGATACAGCTCGATCTGGCCCGGTGCGGCGGGATCGCCGATGGACAGCACATTCCCGGCCGGGGTGGCTTCGGCCGCGTACGCACGACCGACGCCGGGGCCCCACGCCAGAACCGTTGCCAGCAGGGCCAGCACCACCGCGAGAGCAATCGAGGTGCGTGGGTGTTCGGATCTGGTCCGTGTGTGGCTCATGTGCTTCATCATGTCTGACGGATCAACTCGACGGCGCGAGCCCGTTCTCGATGAGGTGCATGACCTCGTCGGCGACTTTGTCGTGCGTCTTCTCGGAATTGATGACGTTGTGCAGCACCGCGGTCATCATGATGGCGCCGAAGATGGTGATCGCGGCGCTGTCCGGGTCGGCGACGTTGCGCAGTGAGCCGTCGGCGCCTCCGGAGCGGAGCACTCGGGCGATGGGTTCGTAGAACACCTCTTGAACGGCCGATGCGAGCTCGGGGAGTCGGATCGCACGCCCCAGATCCCCGACGAGTGCCTGGGCGGTGCCCGGGCGGTTCATGGTGTGGGCGACCTGCACTTGGATTACTGCGGCCAATCTTTGCCTGCCCGGCCCGGGGGCATCGGCGGCCGCGGCAACGTCGCTGGCCAGCGCGTCGAGGGCGTCCCGGAATAGGAAGGCAAGGATGTCGTCCTTGCCCTTGAAGTAGTAGTAGAGCGTCGCTTTCGGAACGCCTGATGCCGTAGCGATGTCCTCGATCTTGGTCTTGGCCAGCCCGCGAGCGGCAATCAGGTCAGTCGCGGAATACAGCTTCTCGGCCACCGCAGGGGGCACCTTTCGCCCGGTCTGTTGAGCCACGAGCGCAGTCTACGAGTGTCCTTGCGCCTTTTTGTACTTTGAGTACAAACTAGGAGTTTAAGTTCGATGGTCAATCGTTTCAGGGAGAGCCATGACAGGCGCGCGCACAGTGGACGTTCTCGTCGTCGGATACGGAGCTGCGGGCGTCTGCGCTGCGCTGGAAGCGCGGGCCAGAGGCGCCGATGTGCTGGCCATCGACCGATTCAATGGTGGCGGTGCAACTCAGGTTTCGGGCGGAATCATCTACGCCGGCGGCGGGACCTGGGTGCAGCGCCAGGCCGGCGTCGATGACAGCGCCGACGCGATGTACGCCTACCTGCAGGCCGAGATCGGGGATGCCGTCCGCCCGGAAACGCTGCGCCGTTTCGTCGACACCAGCCCGGCGATGATCGACTGGCTCACCGAACACGGCGTGCCGTTCGAGGCGTCAGTGTGCCCGTACAAGACGTCCTACCCGAACAACAAGTACTACCTGTACTACTCGGGCAGTGAGAACTCCGGACGCTTCCGCGCGATCACGCTGCCGGCCCAGCGCGGTCACCGGGCCAAAGGGCCGGGAGCCTCGGGCAAGAAGATCTATCAACCGCTGGCCGAGTCGGCGGCTGCCCGCGGGGTACGCACGCAGTTCCACACCCGTGCCGTCGCACTGCTGACCAACTCCGAGGGCCGGGTGGTCGGCGTGCGGGCCAGCACACTGGCCGATGCGCCGGCGTGGGTCCAGCATCGCTACCGCGCATACGCCGAGCTCGCGATCAAACCGGGCATCTACTACCCGCCATTGCGGGCCGCGATGGAAAAGCTGCTGAACCGGCTGGAACGGCGCTACGCCCGCACCGTCGACATTCACGCGCGCAAGGCAGTCATTCTCAGCGCGGGTGGGTACATCGCGAATCGGGATTGGATCGCCGAGCACGCGCCCGACTACCGCGACGGACTGCAGCTGGGCACCACCGGGGACGACGGCAGCGGGATCACGCTGGCCGCCGACGTCGGTGCGGCTGTCGACCGCCTCGACAACGTCTCGGCCTGGCGGTTCATCACCCCGCCCAGCGCGTTCCTGGGTGCGCTCGTGGTCGATCAACGAGGGCAACGATTCATCGACGAGACCCGCTACGGCGCGGCCGTCGGACACGCCATGATCCAAGACCACGGCGGCCGTGGCTGGATCCTGGCCGACGACGGTCTGCTCAGGCAGGCGCGCGCTCAACTTCGCGAGCAGGCCATCTGGTTTCAGCGCCTGCAGATGGAAGCGATGTTGCGCACCGACCGGGTGGTCGGAGACACCTTGGAGGAAGTGGCGGCCAAAGCCGGCGTCGATCCGGCCGGTTTGCGCGCCACCGTCGAGGCCCACAACGCGGCGGCCACGGCGGGATTGCCCGATCCGATGGGAAAGCCGGCCGAGTACGTGAAACCTGTTGAACAGGGGCCATTCTCCCTGATCGCGATATCCATCAAGCGCAGCCTGATCAACCCTTGCCCCATGTTCACCCTCGGGGGCCTGGTCGTCGATGAAGTCACCGGAGCGGTGAAAATGCCTGGGGGGAAGTCGATCCCAGGACTCTATGCGGCGGGGCGCACGGCAATCGGATTGTGCGTCAATTCGTACGTCAGTGGGCTGTCCATCGCGGACTGCGTGTTCTCGGGCCGGCGGGCCGCAGAACACGCCGTCGAACAGGAAGCCGTGCCGTCAGCGTAGGGCTCTGACCTGCTAGTGGGGCGCCGATGGCGGGACCGCCTGAACGTCGTTGCCGAACAGGGGCGATGACAGCAGCATGTTCGTCACGTGATCGACGAACATCTCTTGGTCTGACCCGAGGTTGCCCTCGGTCCACTCGATGAACAGCGAGATGATTGCGCCGAAGACTGTGGCGTATTGCATCTTCACCGGTGCCGACGCCGCGTCGGCCCGGCCGGCCGCAACCGCCGCACCACCCGTCAGTGCGCCGATGGTGTCGCGCACAAACTGCCGCAGCCCGAGGTCGGCTATGGGTTCTACCAACAAGATTCGGCAGATGCGGGGATCGTCGGTGACGAGTTGTGCCGCGGCTCGCACGCCGGCACGTGTTCGTGCGGGCGGGTCGGACGCCGGGTCACTTGCGGCACCGAGGACGTCGCGGGCGTGCTCGAAGGTGCTGCGGTAGACCGCGCGGAGCAGATCGTCGGTGTCGGTGAAGCTTTCGTAGAAGAACTTCTGGCTGAGTTCGGCCTCCCGGCAGACCGCGCGCATGGTCATCGCGGACACCCCTTGAGTGCCGACCAGGTCAACGGCTGCCTGCAACAGACGGGCGCGGCGCTCCGCCGATCGCGCGTCGGCGCCTTGGCCGCGGTACGCCCTTGACATGCCGCGAGCTTAACGGGCACGATCCAATTCCGGAAGCACATGCTTCCGGAATTGGGGAGGCAAGTCGTGGCGAGCAGTGCAGAAGAGCCCCGCGCCGAGGTCGACGCCTGGAACGCGTTCGTCGACGGATTACGCACGGCCGGTGAACAACTCGCCTCCGATAGCGCGGGTCTGCCGGAGTCTGAACGCGCCGACGGCTACCGGGCCTTGCTGCGGGGCCTGTCCAACCAACTGGGGCGCTTTGAAGTCGACCGCGACAAACCGGAACTCGTCGCATTCAACGGCTGGCGTCAGAAGTTCCTGATGGACAATCCCGACTTCCGGTACTGGGTCGCCGATATTCGCCCCGACGGTCGCTACCGGATCCGCGGTAATCGCGGCGACGCGGCGTATGTGTCGATCACGGTCTACGGCACCGGCGAGAACGGGGCCCAGGCAACCGCCCGGATCGATAGTGACACCATGGCTTTCGGCGCCGATGGCGGCTACGAGCTGACGGTCGGCGGCGATCGGCCGCCGGCCGGGGACTGGTTGGATCTGCCGGAGCGAGCCACGGTGGTCTGGGTGCGCCACTTCCACGATGGAGTGCAGACCGAGCGGCCCGGGTGGTGTGGCATCGAACCGGTCGAGGTGCCTCCGATTCCCGCACCGATCGAGTCGGTGAGGTTCGGCAAGCAGCTGTCCAAGGCATCGGCCGTGATAACTCACCTGCCCCGCATCTGGAATGCCGCCGCCTCCGCGGACCACCAGACACCGAACCAGCTGCGCCACTGGAGCGAGATGACCGGTGGAGCGGTGTTCACCGAACCGGCCATCCAATATGTGCGCGGCGGCTGGCAGTTGGAACCCGACGAAGCACTGCTCATCGAAGGCGATCTGGTGCCGTGCCGGTACTGGAACATATTGGCGTACAGCAGATTTCTCAACTCGCTGGACTACCGCCATCGGCAGGTCTCCTACACCGGTGCCACCGCCCACCTCGACGGCGGGCGCTACCGGTTCGTGGTCTCGGCCACCGACCCCGGCCCGGCCGCCGGCGATTGGATCGACAGTGAGGGACGCGCATTCGGCATCGTCGTCATGCGGTTCTTGCAACCCGAGCAGCAACCGGCGCTGCCGTCCACGCGCGTCGTCCGCATCGCCGACCTGGCGGAGCGCTGATGACCGGTTGGTCCGCGCCGGCCCGTACACCCGAGGCACTCGCGGCGTATGCGGCGGCCGAGAAGGACCGGGCCGCACGTCCTGACCGCTACCGGCTCGGGACGGACGCGGTGGACATCGTCATCGATCGCGGGACTCGCCGTACGGGTGCCGGTGTGCTCGGTGACCCCGACCAATGGCGTCCCGGTCTGCAGCAGTACCTCGCATCGGCCGAGGAGGACGGCCGCCTCAACGCACTCGGCGCGTTCACCGCCCAGCGGACAGCGGCCAGCCGGCTGGCCGCCCGGGTGTCGATCGCGCGATATCTCCACGAGCACCCCGCGGCCGAGCACCGGCCGCTGCGACCTCCGATCATCATCACCGGGGGCTGGCGCACGGGTACCACCTTCTTGTTCCGGTTGCTCGACCGTGATCCCCGGCTGCGGGCACCGCTGCCCGCCGAGTTGGGTGCGCCCTGGCGGCTGTCCGGCGATCTCGACGCTGACGAGCGCTCGCGGCGCCTCGCGGAGGCCGCCGCCGGCCCATACCTGCTGCATGTGCTCAACCCGGCGATGGCGATCGTGCACGACTCCGGGCCAGACCTGCCCGAGGAATGCGTGCTCGGCATGGGCACCACCCTGCGCAACTGGGGTTTCGCCGCCACCACGCGCCTGGACAGCTACGCGAACTGGCTGGCCGGCCAGGACTTCGCCGACGAGTACGCCCGGCACCGGCGGATGTTGCAGATCCTCGACGCCGGCGACGGCCGTCGCTGGGTCCTCAAGGCCCCGGCGCACACCGCCGAACTCCGCCACGTGGCCGCGACGTATCCGGGCGCCTGCGTCGTGCAGTTGCACCGCGACATCGTCGAGACGATCACCTCGGGGGCGAGCCTGTTCGCCACGTACCGATCCACCTACAGCGACCACGTGGACGGCGCGGACGTGGGCCGGTTCCAAACCGAGCAGACCGAACTGTGGCTGCGCCGCGCCGTCGCCGCCCGTGCCTCGGAATCCGCCGTCACCTGGCTCGACATTCAGTACACCGACCTGGTTGCCGACCCCGAGACGACGGTACGTCGCATCTACGCCGCGGCCCAGATGGAGCCGCCGGACGTCGCGGGGATGCTCACCGAGCACCATCGCACCCAGCCCCGCGACGGGAAAGGTAAGCACCGGTACCGGCCCGAGGAATTCGGCATCACCCCGAATGAGTTGCGCGAGCGGATGCGCTTCTACACCCAGACGCTCGTGGGGGAGTGACTGGCGCATTTCGCGTCGTCCCATTACTTTCCCTGAGGTGATGTCCTCAGCTGCTGGCGCAGTCGCGCGGTTGATCGTCCCCTTTCTGACAGTTGCCTCCGTGGTCGGCGCGGGTCTGGCTGCCGAGTCGGCGCCCATGGTGCGCCTGGCCAGCGACGGCAACCCGCTCGAGGGGCACTCGTTCTACGTCAACCCCTCCTCGAAGGCCATGCGTGCCGCGCAAGCCGACCCAAGCCCCGAGCTGCAGGCGATCGCCAACACTCCGACGGCCTACTGGATGGACAACGTCTCCAGCCCGGCCGTCGATGCGAAGTACATCGCCGCGGCGCAGGCCGCCGGCACCATGCCGATCCTGGCGCTGTACGGCATCCCGCACCGTGACTGCGGAAGCTACGCCGCGGGTGGATTCGGGTCGGCCGCGGCCTACAAAGGTTGGATCGACGGTGTGGCGGCGGCCATCGGCGGTGGTCCGGCAGCGGTCATCCTCGAACCCGATGCGCTCGCCATGGCCGACTGCCTGTCGGGTGATCAGCGCGAGGAACGCTACAACCTGATGAGCTACGCGGTGGACACGCTGACCCGCAATCCCGGAACCGCGGTGTACGTCGACGCGGGTCACTCCCGGTGGGTGGCCGCCGACGAAATGGCCAACCGGCTGAACCGGGTCGGGGTGGCCAAGGCGCGCGGTTTCAGCCTCAACACCGCCAACTTCTTCACCACCGAAGAGGAAATCGGATACGGCGACGCGATTTCCGGACAGACGGGTGGCAAGCCCTACGTCATCGACACATCGCGTAACGGCGCCGGGCCGGCTGAGGGCGAGATGTACTGGTGCAACCCGAGCGGTCGGGCCCTCGGCGCGGCGCCGACCACGGCGACCGGGAACGGCAACGTCGACGCCTTCCTCTGGGTCAAGCGGCCGGGCGAGTCGGACGGCGCCTGTGGCACGGGCGAAGCGTCGGCGGGAACCTTCGTCAACCAGTACGCCATCGACCTGGTCCGCAAGGCACACGGCTAGTTGCCGAGGCCTACTGGGGCGGTGGCGCCGCCTGGCACTCGGCGAGCATCGGTGTGGAGAACTTGACCGACCCGACACCGCCGAGCGTCATCCCGTTGTCGGCGAGCGTCATCGTGGTCGTGTAGCGGCAGGTCTGATTCACCGTCAGGCCCGTGAGGAACTCGACGTCATAGGTGTACAGAAACGACCGCACGAGCTGACTCGGATTCCAAGGCACATCGAGGGCGAACCCCAACGACGACGCGGACAGGGCATTGAGCAACCGTGGGCCGGCTTCACCGATGCCCGGTGTGAGGTAGAACGGCGTGCCGTCGAGCTTGTTGCCGGAGACGCTGACGCTTCTGATCCGGTAGCCGGTGGTACCGCCGGGGATGAGGGGCCCGCGTCTGATGTTGGTGCTGAACAGGATTGAGTAGTTCGTGCCGCCGACGATCGCGGTCGTGCTGAAACTCGTCGAGGTGAATTCCTGCGGCAGTTGGGCCGCGCAATTGCCGAGCTTGCCTGCCGGATAACCGCATTCCTGCGGTGCTGCCAAGGCAACCGGTGCCACTACGGCCGCGCCGACGACGGGAACCGTCAAGGCGGCACCGCGGATGAACGTGCGGCGGGAGAACGAGCTCCCGAAATGTTTCGTCATTGGTATTCCTCCTTATTGGCTCGTGCTTTTGATCGGCAAACTCGAACCTACAAGGGTGACCTGCGGTTAGGCGGGGATTGGCAATTACCGGAAGGAGCCGGCCCCGCCGTCCACGAGCAGCGTCTGCCCGGTGAGGTAGGTGGAGTCGTCGCCGATCAGGAACGCGACAACAGCACCGATGTCGGTGGTGGGATCCCCGATTCGCTTGAGTGAGGTGCTTCGGACCACCGCGTCGTACTGTTTGGGTGCCATGTCGCGCAACACTTTCAGGCCGTCGGTTTCGGCGAGCGGGCAGACCACGTTGACGCGGATCCGGTCGACGCCCCATTCCAGTGCGGCCACCTTGGACATGCCGCGAATGGCTTCCTTGGCGCCGGCATACGCCCCGAAAGAGTGCGTACCAACCGTGCCCGCGGCCGAACCGAGGTTGACGATCGATCCGCCGCCGCCTTTCACCATGACCGGGTGAATTGCCTGCATCAGCCGGAACGTCGCCCGCGGGCCCGTGTCGTGGACCTGCTCGTACTCCTCGGCCGGGATGTCGGCGAACGGGATCGGTCCGGCGCTGGCCACGGCGTTGTTGACCAGTCCGTTCACCGTGCCGAATGCCTCGAGTGCGGCGCCGACGATGCGCTGGGCGCTGTCAGCTTCACGTAGGTCTGCCACCACAGACGCGACATCGAACCCGGCCTCGGCGAATTCCGCTGTGGTGTTTGCCAACACATCATCGAGGATGTCGGTCACCAGTACGCGGGCACCGCGGGAGAGCAGAGCGGTGGCGATGCCTTTGCCGACACCACGGGCCGCGCCGGTGACGATCACGGCGTGGCCGTCCAACGAGTGCGGATGGCTGTAAGCGGACATGGCATTGCCTTTCCGGAGTCGACCAGAGTTGGCACGCTAGCTCATGCGAGCGAGCGCTGTCAGGTGACCGGCTCGAGGTCGACCCCGGCCGGGGGCTGGAGCCGCCGTAGCTTGCCGTCAATGGCCGTGACATACAGAGCATTGCCGTTGGGCCCGGGGCCCACCCGCACCGAGGTCGGTCCGTTGGGCGGCAGGGCAAGCCGACTGAGCCCTCTGGCGATCGCGCAAACCCGGCCGGTGTGGGTGTTCACGGCGTAGACCTCGCCGGAGGTATCCCCGGCGACGTAGAGCGTCCCGTCGCGGGTGGCTTGCATATCGTCGGAGCCGGCGATCAGGCCCGGCAATCGAGCCACGGTCGAGGTGGCGTTCGGCTGGTCAAGGGGAAGCCGCAAAACCGTTGACAGGGCTGAGTTCTCGGTAAAAAGCCCGGTGCGATCGGGGGTCAGCGCGAGACCGTTGGGCAGCGGTGTGGTGGACCAGGATTTCGTGTGCCGGCCAGTGGTCGGGTTGTAGCGACCGATGCCTCGTGGCGGGATGGTCAGTTGCGAGAAGATCAAGTCCCCATCCGGCAGGACGAGCAGCCCATTGGGTGAGGGCAATCCGGTGAGCAATGTCGTCGCTCGACCGGTGGACAGGTCCAGGCGCTGCAGTGTGCCACGCGAGCTGCCCGGGTTGTTTCCGGTCAGGAAGTACAGGGTGTTTCCCGAAAGTCTCAAGCCTGCAGGGTGGTCGAGGCCTGACAGCACGGTGGAGCTGGATCCGTGCTCGTCGACGTGCAGGAGCCGTCCGTCGTTGATCGCGCTCAGGTAGAAGCCTCCTCGGCCGTCGGGCTCGAGGTTCTCCAACGCGCCGAGTCCGCTGGCCACCGTGGTTGTCTGCCATGCCTGGCATACGCCCGACCGGCCAATGGCGTCAGGAGTTGCGTGCGCGGTCGGTGTCGCCGCGATGGACAGAGTCGCGATGGCGCATGCCACGGCGCCGATTGATTTCTGCAGCATCAACTCACCCCTCAGATCGCCCGGACCAGGTTGGTACTTTTTAGTATCGGATGCCAAAAGGTATCATGACTCCGTGACCAGGGAAGTGGGGCAGCCGGCGAGGCCGATGACGCGGCGCCGCGTCGAGACCCGTCGGCGCCTGCTCGACGCGGCCTTCTCGGTGTTTGCCGCAAAAGGATTCGGGCGCACCAGGATTGATGACATCTGCCAGGCGTCGGGGTACACCAAGGGCGCGTTCTATTCGAATTTCGGAACGTTGGACGCGCTGTTCTTGGCGCTGTACCGTGAGCAGTCCCGCCAGTTCGCCGAGCACACCGCGGGATTCCTTGCCTCCGAGCCTTTCGGCAGCGTCGAGGCGACGATCGAGGCCTGGGCGCAGGCTCTACCCATCGATCGCGACTGGCTGCTGATCAACACCGACTTTGTCCTGTATGCGGCTCGCCGGCCCGACGTGCAGCTCGAACTTGCCGCAGAACGTTCGCAGATGCGTGAGGACTTCGCTCGCATGCTCGCCGGCCATATCGGTGATCGGGTGTCCAAGCTGCCTGCGTCGTTGCCGACCCCGGCCGACTTGGCCCGGGCGTTGGTCACCGTCTACGACGGAGCCATCTCGCAGCTCATCCTCGACATGGACGAGCAGGCGGTGCGAAAGCACTTCGCAGACATCGCCAGTGCGCTGTTCCGGTAGAAAGCGAGTAGTCGCCTACGCGTGTGCCCGAACATTTTCAGGCAAAGACTGGATACAGCGCTATCCCGACTCACCCGAGGTGACCGCATGTCCAACGTGTTCTTGGAACCTGACCACGGCCGGTTGGTTCGCCGCATCACCGCGATCACCGCAGGCGACCTGACGTCGACTCAGATCAGCAAGGTCGTCGACGGTGACCTCGATCTGCTCAAGAACCTTCCACAGTCCGGCAAGGACAAGGTCGCCGCCCTGGTCAAACCGCAGGTGCACGGTGAGTTGAGAAAGATCATCGGCCCGACGACCGATTTCGTGCCCATCTACTACGTCGAGATGGCCAGGGTATCGGCTCAGGCGGTGGCACGGGTCATCGATGGCAAGCGTCGGCCACTCGGTACCGGGGTCATGGTGTCGCCGCGGCTGTTCATGACCAACAATCACGTCATCGCGGATGCGCAGAACGCCGCGTCGACCTCGATCCAGTTCAATTACCAACTCGACATCGATGACGTGCCCGCAGCCGTCACGGAGTTTCGACTCGATCCGGCAACCTTCTTTTGGACCAGTGACGAAACCGAACTCGACGTATCGCTGATCGCCGTCGGATCCCGCACTGCGGGCGCGGGCAAGCTGGCCGAGTTCGGTTGGACCGCACTGTCATCGGCGAAGGACAAGCACGCCGAAGGTGACCACGTCACGATCATCGAACACCCCGACGCCGACTACAAGCAGATCGCATTGCGTGAGAACAGGGTCATCGGCCGCGGTAAGAAGGGCATCACCCTCTACTACGCCGCAGACACCCTGCATGGCTCCAGCGGCAGCCCGGTGTTCAACGACCAATTCAATCTGGTCGCGCTGCATCACGCCGGTGGCGGCCATAACGACACCGAGCTCGAAGACGGTAAGCCCGTGCCGGAGGACTGCAATGAGGGCATCAGGATCAGCGCCATCGTCGACGCGCTCCGCGCCCGCCACGACCAATTACCCTCCAGGTTGAGGGATCTGCTGGCCGAAGCGCTCAATCCGCCGGCTACCGCCACCCCGCCGGCAGGAACGGGCGCGATCAGTGGTGGTGCTGCGGGCACCGGCCAGCTTGGTGTCCTCGAACGGAATGATGCGCCCAACCCTGACTACGGCAACCGCTCCGGCTACCACCCGGACTTTATGTCCAAAGCCGTTGCAATTCCGTCTATCCCGACGAACTTGCTGGCGGTGTGTGCGCTCCCGAAGGGGCTCAAACGGTCGTCGGCCAACGTGGTGCTGCGCTACCACCACTTCAGCCTCGTCATCCGGGCGGATCGGCGAATGCCGCTGTTCACCATCGTCAACATCGATGGCCGCCGATTGCGGAAAATCAACCGAACGACGGGAGAGGTCGAGGCCGCCGAAACCTGGTACGCCGACTCGCGCCTGCGGTCCGAACAGCAGCTCGACCAGGACGTATTCGAACGGCAGAAGCCACGCTTGTTCGATCGCGGACATATGGTGCGCCGCCTCGATCCGGCGTGGGGCAGTCCCGTCGCCGCCAAACGGGCTGCCGACGACACGTTCCACTTCGCCAACTGCTGCCCGCAGATCTCGGCCTTCAATCAACACCTCTGGGCCAAGATCGAAAACTACGCCCTCGACAACGCCGACGCCGAGAAGCGCCAGATCACCGTCGTCACCGGGCCGGTATTCGGTGACCGTGACCCGCTGTACCGGGGAGTCCTTGTGCCACGGCAGTTCTGGAAGATCGTGGTCCGGGTCAGTGCCCAAGACGGCGATCTGCGCGCCACGGCATTCCTGGCCGATCAGAACGCGGCGCTCGATGCGGCCTTCGGAGCCGACACCGAATCCTTCACCGACATAGACAAAGTGGTGATGTTCCAGAAATCCGTTGCCGACATCGAACGGCTCACCGGGCTGTCGTTCGGTGGGTTGCGTGACCACGACACGATGACAGTGGGGCTGGAGGCGGTTTCGCCGCAGCTGGACTCCCTGGACGAGGCGGCCTGGTGAGGCGACCTGACCTCAGCGAGTCGCACCCTGCCACACGGTGTCGAACGGCGCGTTGCCGCTGATCCGCTGGACGATGCCGGCGGTGGTGAAGTCCTTGGCCAGGCGCACTGCCTCGGAGACGCCGGCGCCCTTGGCCAGCGCGGCCGTGATCGCTGCTGCCAGAGTGCATCCGGCTCCGGCGACGCGAGCGTGTCCGACCTTCGGTGCGCGCAGGATTTCGGCGTCGCTGCCGTCGAAGAGCACGTCGACAGCGTCGTCGCCGGGAAACTCGACCCCGCCCTTCACAAGGACGTGCGCGGGTCCCAGATCGGCAATGCGTCGGGCGGCCTCGATCAGGTCATCGATCGAGTTGATGGAATCCATCCCGGCGAGGGTGCGGGCCTCGAACAGGTTCGGGGTGACGACGGTGGCCAGTGGCAGGATCTGACGGCGCAGTGCGGTGTCGGTGTCGAGCGCGGCGCCCGGTTCCTGCCCTTTGCAGATGAGAACAGGGTCGACGACGATGTGCCGCCAGGGCTGGCCGGCGAGGGCCTCTGCGACGACGTCGATGGTCGCCGGGGTGCCGAGCATGCCGATTTTGACGACGTCGAGGTCATAGGCCGACGTCGCCGCTTCGATCTGATCGGCGATCACCCGGGGATCGACGGGTACGAACCGGTGGCCCCAGTTCGCGTTGGGGTCGAACGAAACGATGCACGTCACCGTGCCCATGCCGTAGGTGCCGAGCTCCTGGAAAGTGCGCAGGTCAGCTTGCAAACCGGCGCCGCCGGTGGCTTCGGATCCGGCGATGACATACGAGAGATCGACCACGTGGGTGAGCGTACGCCTGCGCCGGCGGATACTGGCATACGTTGCCGCGCTCGTTCAGAGGTGAGACGACCATGCCCCCGGCGTCGTGCATTCGCCCGGGTCAACGTGCTCTCGCGAACCCCGCACCGCGGCAACCCCGTCGGTCGTGCTCGACGGCGAAGCCTTCGATGACGTTGCCATGCAACGGCTTGCCCGCAACATCTGTGTCGAGGAACTGCAGTGGATCGGGGATATCACTTCTGCAGAGGGTGGTCGCGCGGGACCGGCGTAGGTTCGCCGCGGCCGGGCGCCAGGATCATGATGGGTACGGCGCAGTGTTCGGTAAGCTCGGTCGCCACACTGCCCAGAAGCCGTTTGGTCAGTCCGCGGCCCTGTCGGCCTATGACGATCGCATCGACATCGTAGCTTTCGGCGAAGTGGCCCAACGTGGCTGCCGGAGGGCCAGTGAGGATCTCGGTGTAGCACGGAATCCCTTGGCGGCGAAGAAGCGCCGCCGAGTTGGCGAGTTCCTCGGTCGCCTCGCCGAGCGCGCGATGGTGCGGGAATTCGCTGGCTTCGTAGTACACAACCCGTGCGAGCACGATCATCTCGGACTGGCGTCCGAACAGGCTCACTGCAGTGTCCAGCACACGTTGTGCTGCGGGCGAGCCGTCCAGCCCAACGAGCAACCGCACTCCAGATGGCTGCGCATCGCGTGGGGGCGGTGGCTCCTGTGATCCTGGATTGGCGAGCCGCGATCCGTGCTCGACACGCTCGGCCGCAATTGGGACGAACAGTGGACCCAATACAGCGGCAATTGCGATCCATGTCTTGTCGTGGCCACGACGGACAATCCAGATGCCTGCGATCAGACCCGTCAGGAGCCATGCGGTGAGGAAGCCGGCCAGTAGGAGAAGCGTCGTCACGCGTCCATTCTGGCAGCCCAAGTCGATCGCGACGATGGTTCTAGGGCTCCAACGGCGAGGGACTTTTGGCCCTTGCGATGGAACGATGGCAATGTCTAGATCACCTGATCGCGCCTTGAGCCGGAAATTGGTGATCGAGCCCGGCTGATGAGCCCCCGGGGTCGAATCGCGAATCTTCCAGTCGGTTCCTGCAGTTCGTCGGGTTGACGACCAGCCGAGGCTGGGCAAGGCCGGCGAGATCAGTGTGGTGGCTGAATCCGATGGATCGGTCTGGGTCGGTGGTGCCACCACCTGCTTCGAGGGTGGTGCGACGCTCTAAACGGCATGTGCGGCAACGGCCGGTGCGACCCAATCCCAGAGGTAGGTGCGCAAACCGGTGTCGTGTCGTGACGGCCCGCCCGGGTCGATGATGAATGACTGTAGGGTCCGCAGCATGAACTCGACGAGCTGAGTGAATACTTCATCATCGAATCCGGCTGCAGCCCAGTCGATGTCGAAACGTTTCAGGATCGACTTGCCGAATTCGATGGCGAGATCCGAGGTTACGCCGGCGGTAAACGCGCTGGCCTTGCCGGGGTGCAACACCAGGCTGAGGTAACGGTCGTGTGGGATCTGTTCGGTGGTGTAGGCGATGCCCTCCACGACGGCTTCGCCGGGATCGGTGATCGAGCCCAGTTCCGCTGCGAGCCGATCGAGGAAGCCGTCCACTGAGGAGACGGCCGTGGCAGCCATGAGGCTCTCGACAGTCGGGAAGTAGCGATAGACGGTCTGTCGCGTCACCCCGAGGGCCTGCGCCACCTCGGACACGCTCACCGTGCCGCGCGCGTCGATCGCCTGGCGGGCCGTGCCGATGATGCGGCTGACGGCTTCGTCGTCGTCGGCGGGAATGTCTCCCGACCAGCCGTGCCTGCGCATCCGTTGATCGTCGCACGAAAGACGCTGAGATCTTGACAATACAGTAAGTGACAATTGTATGGTCAAATTATGACTGTCAGCCCAGTTAGCAGCACTGATGAGGAACTGACCCGCCGTGCCCTGCGGCACGCCGTCGAGGGGACGACGGATATGGCCGAGGCGGTGCTGAAGGTGCCCTTGCACTACTACCGCGATCCGAAGATCACCGAGATCGAGGAATCCCAGATCCTGCGCCGGGTGCCGCTGGCGATCGTGCCGTCGACCCAGATCGCGGAGAAGAACGACTTCGTTGTCCGCTCGGTGCTCGGGGACTCGCTGCTGGTCACCCGCGACCGCACCGGCGCCAGCCATGTTCTCCTCAACTACTGCCGCCACCGCGGCGCGATGCCGGCCTGCGGGTCAGGCAATGCGTCCCGCTTTGTGTGCCCGTATCACGCGTGGACCTACCGCAACACCGGCGAGCTGTTCATGGTTCCGGGTAAGGCCGGTTTCGACACGATGGACCCGGCGGAGTACGGCCTGGTGGAACTGCCGTCGGAGGAGCGTTACGGGTTCGTCTGGGCGGTCCTGACCGCGGATGCGTCGATTGACCTCGACGGCCACCTCGGAGCGCTCGGTCCAGAACTGGCGCAATGGAATTACCAGGACTACGGCTACCACACCGATCGCGAATTCTCCTCAGAGGTGTCGTGGAAGGGTGCACTCGAGGCGTTCGCGGAGGGCTACCACTTCCCGTTCGTGCACGGCGAGAGCCTGATCGGGCAGAACACCCTGCCCAACACCGCAATCTACGACGAATTCGGCAGGCACCACCGCATCGGATTCCCGTTCAACTGGATCAAGAATCTTGCCGAAGATCCGAGTGCCGCATTCGACCCCTCGGCCAACATGGGCGTCATCTACTGGGTCTACCCGAACCTCATTCTCGCGAACAGCCCCGTCGGCGTAGAGATGATCGACATGCTGCCGGAGGGGGAGCCGACCCGCTGCACGGTCCGGCACAGCTGGATGGGTCGCATCCCGGCGACGAATGACGACATGCGGGCGGCTTATGACGCCGTCTACGAAGGCGTCCATGCCGCGGTGCGCGACGAGGATTTCGCCCTGCTCCCGCAATGCGGTGAAGGTGTCCGGCACGGTCAGCACGACCACATGATCATCGGCCGCAACGAAATTGCGGTTCAGCACATGATCAAGGTGTTCGCCCATGAGTTGGGCGTGGCTCTGGCTTAGGAGCCTCACTTCCCGGGCAGGGCGCGCATCGCTTGCAGGGTGATGCCGGGCACCGTGCGCGCCAGGTCCGGGCGCTGCTTGCCGAAGGTCCGCATCGCTCGGTAGAACGACCAGACCTGCCGTGGGCTGGGAACTTTCGGCACCCAGGCCAGCTCCCAATGGATGCCGTTGATCGGGTCGTCGAAGAACACCGCGTAATAGCCGGGCCAATACTGGGGGTAATCCCGCGGTTCGTCGGTGACCCGGAATCCCTGGGGAATCAGGAAGCCACGATGAAAGTGGTCGACTTCTTTGCGGTTTCGGGCCCACAGCGCGACGTGATTGATTCCCACGGACTGCTCGGAATGGGTGAGCTTGCCGCCGGTGCGCGCCGGTTGGATGCCAATGTAGCTGTGGGGGTTGAGGAATCGCGTCATGTAGTAGATCGACTGGTACTCCATGTTCAGTGAGGAGAAACTGCTGAACCCCAGCCAACCGAACATCGCGTCGTAGAACGCTATCGACGCGTCGTAGTCCAAGACCGCGAACTCGACATGACTGACTCCCCGCCACCGCATCGGGCCCCCTAGGTATCGACTACTACCGAATGTAGTACTCAGTGGGGGCGCTGGGAAGGGGTGAACGAGCGCCGGTTTCCACTGCAGGGTTGCTTCGCGCGAAGGGCCACGGCCGGTACGGAGAAATCGGCACACCAAGGCCATTGCTGCCAACCGCCGCTCAATTTCTGCCATCGGAATTAACCGCGCTGACCTGCGTGTTGTGCAGGTCAGACCGGGTAGGAATTCCCCGAACCGGAGGACAGACGTCCGAACCGCGACACTCACGCCACGGCTCGAACGCCCCAGACAGAAGGGCTTCGACATGAAGAAGTTTGGTTTTGCGAGCATGATCGCCACTGGTTTCGCCGCCGCAATCGTCGGCCTGGCCGCCCCGGCGCAAGCCGACGTCTCCCATCACCAGTGGGTGCACGACATCCAGCAGCACGCCAGCACCGGCGCCGTCACCCCGGTATTCGGCAACGGCCGCTGACGCACGACGCAAGCGAGGGACGTCCACCTGGGCGCCCCTCGCTTGTCCGTCGGCGTCGAGTCCCTGGAAGTAGGGTGGCGAAATGACCACCACCCACCGGCTCGCAGTGATTCCGGGCGACGGTATCGGCAAGGAAGTAATGCCCGAGGGGCTCAAGGTGCTGGAGACGGCGGCCGCCGTCTTCGATTTCGCCATCGACTATGAGCAATTCGACTACGCATGCGCGGAGTACTACACCGACACCGGCGCCATGCTGCCCGACGGCTGGTTCGACGAACTCAGCCGCTTCGATGCGGTGTTCTTCGGCGCCGTCGGCTGGCCCGACGTTGTGCCCGACCACATTTCGTTGTGGGGCAGCCTGCTGCAGTTCCGTCGGCATTTCGACCAGTACGTCAATCTACGTCCGGTCAAGCTGATGCCCGGGGTGAAAAGTCCGCTTGCCGGCCGCGGACCCGGCGACGTCGACTTCGTCGTGGTCCGGGAGAACACCGAAGGTGAGTACTCGAGTATCGGCGGCAAGATGTTCGAGGGCACCGATCGCGAGACCGTGGTGCAAGAGACGGTGATGACCCGCGTCGGCGTCGACCGGATCCTCAAGTACGCGTTCGAGCTCGCCCGACGTCGGCCCGACAAGCATCTGACTTCCGCTACGAAGAGCAACGGCATTTCGATCACGATGCCGTACTGGGACGAACGCGTCGAGCGAATGAGCGAGCGATACCCCGACATCCAGGTGGACAAGTTCCACATCGACATCCTCGCGGCGAACTTCGTGCTGCATCCCGACTGGTTCGACGTCGTCGTCGCGAGCAACCTCTTCGGTGACATCCTGTCGGACCTGGGGCCTGCGTGCACCGGCACGATCGGCATCGCCCCCAGCGGAAACATCAACCCGGAACAACGTTTTCCGAGCCTGTTCGAGCCGGTGCACGGCTCCGCACCAGACATTGCCGGACGGGCAATCGCCAATCCCATCGGGCAGATATGGAGTGCGTCGTTGATGCTCGACCACCTGGGTGAGCGCGATGCCGCCGCGGCGATCGTCAAAGCCGTCGAGGACGTGCTGGCGCGTGGGGGTGACATCCTCACACCCGACATGGGTGGATCGGCGACGACGAGCGCGCTCGGCACTGCCGTTCGCGACCAGCTACAGGTGAATCTTTCTGGTTCGCAATAGGTTCGCTATGTGTCAGGCCGACATCTGGCAGAGAAAGTCAGGCCCGCCGACGTAGACGATGCCCGACGGGTACGGAGCCGACGCGGCACGCACGATCGTGGTCGCCAGCTCGCGGTCGGACATCACCTCGCCGGAAACCACGGTGAAATCGATTCCCCGCCGGTCGAATTCGGAGCGCATCGCATAGAGCGCGGTCTCACCGGCCCGCTTGCTCGCGGCGATCGTGGCATAGCCCTTCGGCACGGCCTTGTTGGGGAAGAAGTGTGCCTGGTGGCTGGTGACGAACACGATTTGACCGCCCACCGGCATCAGCGGCAGGGCCAGCTTGGCCAGGCGACGCTGCGCGTCGCGGTTCAGTCGCATCGCATAGCCCGGATCGGATCCGAGCTGAAGCCCGGTCGATGCGTTGAGCACCAGGACGTCCAAGCGGCCGAATTCGCGGCCCACCCGCTCGATCATCGCGGTGGCGGCGGCTTCGTCGGAGATGTCGGCGCCGAGCGTGGAGGCGCGACCGCCCGCGCGGCGGATTTCGTCGACGACCGTGTCGGCGCGTTTGGCGTTCTCGCGGTAGTTGACGACGACGTGGGTGTCCGGACCGGCGAGCTGCTGAGCGACGTCGGCGCCGATACCCCGCGATGCGCCGGTAACGAGAGCGATCCGGGTGGCTGCTGCAGGCTGCATGTCGGGTTCCTTCCGTCACTGCCGAGGCGGATGACCGCCCTGAGCACCCACCGTACCGCAACTCTAAGAAAAATAAGACCCTTTTAAGGTCACGGTAAGGGCAATGTCGCGTCGCAAGTGTGTTGCTGCGGTGCGCCGCCTAACCTGGCCTCATGACTGGTCAACGCGTGCCCGGTGGAGTGGTCCACAAGTTGCCGGCCGACCTGCGGGAAGCCTTGATCGGCAATGTGACGGCGTTGGAAGCCTGGAAAGACATCACGCCGCTCGCGCGCAACGAGTTCATCTGCTGGGTCGAGGACGCCAAGCAGCAGGTCACGCGCGAGCGACGGATCCGTCGGACGCAAGAAGAGTTGGAGGAGGGGCAGCGGCGTCCGTGCTGCTGGCCCGGATGCAAGCACCGCGAGCGCAACGGGAAGTAGCCGCTGAATGCCTACCGGATCGACAGGCCGGTGATGGCCCGGGAGATCACCAGGCGCTGGATCTCGCTGGTGCCTTCGAAGATCGTGAAGATCTTCGCGTCGCGGTGCATCCGCTCCACCGGGTAGTCGCGGGTGTAGCCGTTACCGCCGAGGATCTGAATGGCTTCATCGGTCACGTACACAGCGGTCTCGCTGGCCACCAGCTTTGCCATCGATCCCTCGGCATTGTCGAAGGGCTGGTTGTTGCGCGCCATCCAGCCGGCCCGCCACACCAGCAACCGTGCGGCGTCGATCCGGCTCTTCATGTCGGCGAGCTTGAACGCGACGGCCTGGAACTCGCCGATCTTGCGACCGAACTGCTCACGTTGGCAGGCATAGTCGAGGGCGTACTCGTAGGCCGCGCGGGCCACACCGACCGCCATGGCACCGACCGAGGGCCGGGTGCGCTCGAAGGTCTTCATCGCGGCCTGGCCGCCGGCCGAGGCCCCGGACTTCACTCGCGCGATGCGGGCCTCGAACTTCTCCCGCCCGCCCAGGATCAGATCCTCGGACAGCCGGACGTTGTCGAGCACCACCTCTGCGGTGTGTGATGCCCGGATCCCGTGCTTCTTGAACTTCTGTCCCTGGCTCATGCCGTGAGTGCCCGGCGGGATGATGAACGTGGCCTGTCCGCGGGAGCCCAGCTCGGGGTACACCGAGGCCACCACGATGTGGACGTTGGCGATACCGCCGTTGGTGGCCCAGGTCTTGGTGCCGTTGAGCACCCATTCGCGGGTCGCCTCGTCGAAGCGGGCGCGGGTACGGATGGCGCCGACGTCAGACCCGGCATCGGGCTCCGATGAGCAGAACGCCCCCAGCTGAGGGTCTCCCGGAGTGCCGAACATCGGCGGCAACCAGGTGCCGATCTGTTCGGGCGTCCCGTTGCCCGCCAAGGCTGCTGCGGCCAGGCCGGTACCCAGGATCGACAGCGCGATCCCCGCGTCTCCCCAGAACAGCTCCTCGAACACGGTCAGCATGCCGAGCCCGGTGGGCTCGGCGGTCTGCTGAGCGAACAACTCGGGGGAGTACAGCCCGACCTTGGCGGCCTCCTGGAGGACCGGCCACGGCGTTTCTTCTCGCTCGTCCCATTCGGCCGCTGCGGGACGCACCACGTCGGCAGAGAACTGGTGCACCCAGTCGCGGACCTCGATCACATCGTCGCTGAGTTGCATGGAGAACGTCACGGTTGGCTCCTGAAATAGATTGGGGATCAGTTGGTTTGAGAGCGGTGTTGATTGATCATGCTGACGGTCTGGGTGACCCAGGCCTCGAAGAAGCGTTCGTGGTCGACGTTGCCCGGCAAGCGTCCGGTCAGCGCCTGAAGGGTCGCGGCATAGGACAACCCGGAGATGGCGACCGCTGCGGTGGCCTCTGGATCCGGGATCTGGAAGCGGCCCGACCGATTGGACGCCGCCAACTCGTCGGCGAACCGCTGATAGGCGTTGTCGGTGATGATCTGCCAGGTCTTCTCATCGAGCTCGCCGAGCTCATCGGGCTCGCGCAACATGACCCGCAGCAGCTCCTCACTCTGGGTCAGGTTCGTCCAGATCAACTGCCCCGCGCTGCGCACCGCCTCTTCGACCGACTTGGGATTGCCGGCGTCGTACTGCTCGCGGGCGCTCACGATGGCGTCGATGCGGTGGGACACCGCGGCCTCCAACAGCTCGCGTTTGGAGCCGAAGTGTTTGTAGAGCGCACCCGAGCCGGGTGCCAGGCCGGCGGCCTGCTGGATATGGGCCACCGACGTCGCGGCGTACCCCTTGGCGGCGAACAGCTTCAGCGCTGTGGCCAAGAGCCGATCCCTTCCGGATGACATGGTGAGAGAGTACTCACTCACCAAATTGGGGTGCAAACGGGTCCCTAGTGCTGGCTGCATCGATAAGTTGGCCTGGACTGTGTCGGTCTTACGGGGGAGGCGTGACGATGGCAATGCTGACACGAAACGACAAGATTTTGTGCGGCACCTATGCCGTGATCGCACTGGTCGCGCTGGTGGCGACGTGGTGGAACAACATCGCGTTCTTCAGAACCGAAAGTGCGAGCCTGATCGACTTCATCCAGAGTGGCTACGCCAACTACGGGTCATCCTCGCTCACCAACGACCTATTGCTGTTCGGGCTGGCGGCCTTCGTGTTCATGGTCGTCGAGGCGCGCCGGATCGGCATCCCGAAGGTGTGGATCTACCTCGTGCTCAGTGCGGTCGTCGCGGTGAGTGTGGCATTTCCGCTGTTTCTGATCCGGCGGCAATTCGTGCTGGCGGACCGGCGGGCAGCAGCAGCGGCCGACGGCGATCCCGCGTAGGAACAGGTGGACATCGTCTGGACCAGTTCGTAGCCTGTCCCGGGAGATATACGCCGGGCCAGGAGCGGTCCTCGCAGTGAAGGATCGTGACAGTTCGGATGACCGGGGCGCGCCAGTGGGTTCGGCGAGCGGTGTGCGGTGTCGCGGTCGCGGTCCTGTTTCTGACGCCGATCGGCGACGCAAAGGCGGACCCCGCGGCCGATGGTCTGGCCAAACTCAACGAGCTGTCCCGTCAGGCGGTCGAGACTCGCGAAGCCGTCACGGCCGCCCAACGCGATGTGGACGCCAAGGAGGCCGAGCAGACGGCCGCCGCAGACCGGCATCGGGCCGACCTGGAGGCCCTCGAGATCGCGAACACCCAGCTGCAGCCCCTTCAGACGGCCGTCGACCGGGTGGCGGCGATGACCTACATCAGTGGGCGCACCGGCCAGGTGGCGGCGGTGCTCACCGCGGACTCCCCGCAACAACTGATCGATCAGCTGACGGTGCAGCGGGCGGTCGTCGATGGATCGGCCGACAAGATGGAGGCCTATCGATCCGCGCGTGAGCGCGCGGCCGCCGCCGCAGGCGCCTCGGAGAAATCCGCCGCTGATGCGCGCGCCGCGGCCGAGCGGGCTTCCGCCGTACGCGGAGACCTGCAGACCAAGTTGCGTGAGCTGCTACGTCAGATAGCGGCTGCGGAGGCACAGTACGGGGCATTGACCCCGCAGCAGCAGGCCGTGGTCAACACGGCGGCGGCCGTGACGCCGGGCGTCAGTGCGGACATCCCGGAGTCGTTGCCCGTCGGCGTCGCCTCCGAGGTCGGGCTGCAGCCCAACACCATCGTGGCCGCTCGGGCTGTCAGCGCACAGTTCCCCCAGATTTCCGAGATCGGTGGGGTCCGGCCGGACTCGAAGCCATGGCATCCCAGCGGGCTGGCCATTGACATCATGATCCCCAATGCCGGGAGCCCCGAGGGCATCGCGCTCGGCAACGAGATCATGGCGTTCGCGTTGAGCAACGCAGCCCGATTCGGGCTGCAGGACGTGATCTGGCGAGGCACCTACTACACGCCGTCCGGACCGCAAGGTTCTGGTTACGGCCACTTCGATCACGTGCACATCACCACGACTCCGCGTCACTAGTCGGAGAGCCCCAGCATCCTGCGGGTCATCTGGTTGAGCTGGACGCGGAGGGTCTCGCCGTCGATATCGGCGAGCAGCGGATGCATGACGGCGACACTGATCGCGCTTGAGAGCATCGCGGCGTGGAACCGGGCCTCGACGCCGGCTTCGGTGCCCAGCAGCGCGGCGTAGAGGCGTTCGATGAATCGCTGAAACGGTTCGTACTCGGCCTGTAGGCGAATGATGACGGGGTCGAACATCGGAATGCTGAATGCCCCGCGCCGGTCGATGGCCTGCTCGATCATCCGGTCGAGCAGCGCATCGCGGGCCTGCCCGGGCGCCCCCTCGGCCTCGGCCGCTTCGAGTGCGGCTTCGAGGCGGCTCAGCTCCCGCTCGGTGATCGCGATGACGATTTCGTCCTTCGTCTTGAACTGCCGGTACACGGCGGCCTTCGTGACGCCCATTTCGTCGGCGATCATCTGTAGCGACGTCCCGCTGACTCCGTGACTGGCGATGAGTTTCAGGGCCGCGTCCATCACCCGGGTCTGAGCGGCGGTGCGCGTGATCCCGCCGAAGGTGCGGGCCTCCTGAGTGGACGTCACAGCGTCAACGGTAGCCGACGATTGACCGCCAAGTAGCCGATCGGCTACCGTCCAAGTTGCCGATCGGCAACCAAGGCCACGTACGAAGAGAGTTCGACGATGAGACGACCTGACGGTGAGTTGATCCTGCTGGGGACGTTGCCCGTGGTGGCAATCATCTGGATCTCAGCGTTCTTCCTGTTCCCGGGATTCGTACATCCGATGTCCCCCAACATGTCTGCCGAACAGGTCGCCGCCTTCTATCAGGACGAGGCCGCACGGATCCGCTACAGCATGATCCTGTTCAACTGGTTCGGCGTCGGCCTCATCCCCATCGTGATCCTGCTGGCGATGCAGGTGCGCCGGATGGCCCACCGCACGCCGATCCTGTCCTACAGCTTGGTCGCCGCGGCCGGAGGTCCGCCGGCGCTGTTCCTCATCGCCAACATGTTCTGGCTGCTCGGATCGTTCCGTCCCGACCGTGCCCCCGAGCTGACCCAGGTACTCAACGACCTCGCGTGGCTGACCTTCACGCTGCTGGTGCCGTATCTGATCGCGCAGTGCCTGCTGCTGGCCTTGGCGATCTGCTGGGATCAGCAGGAACGACCGGTGTTCAAACCGTGGGTGGCGTACTTCAATCTCGCCATCGCGGCCGCGCTGGTCCCCGCGACGTTCACCGCACTGTCGTTCGACGGGCCCTTCGCCTGGGACGGGGTGTTGTCCTTCTGGCTCAAGAACATCGCCATCGCCGTCTGGATTCTGGTGATGGGAGTCGTTCTCGCCCAGGCGGTCAAGCAGCAACGGGCGCAGGACACGGTGCCCGCATGACCGGCTCACGGTGGAGCAGGTTCCTGTGGAACGTCCGCTACCACCCCAAACGCGAACTGTGGTTCGCCTGGTACGTGATGGTGTTCTTCTACCAGCTCTACGGTGTGCTGTTCTTCTTCGTCACCCGCGTGCAACCACCGCCGAGCCCGGCATGGGACACCCCGACCGTCGTGGAGTGGGTCACCGGCCATCGATTCGGCGTGCTCGCCGGCTTCGGCGTCGTCTTCCTCATCACCGGCCTGTGCGCGCCGATGAATGCCCTCCTTGCGTACTCGATGCGAAGAATGTCGGTCAGCCCGGTGTTCGCCTACTCGTATCTGATCATGTACTCGCTGAGCGCAATTCCGGGCATGCTGGTCATGGCCATCGCGATGACCGCGGCCGCGTTGCGGCCCCACCGCGACCCCGAGATCATCCACTGGCTCTACGAATTCGCCTTCCTGTCGTTCAGCGGGACCATGGGCGTGTTCCTGATCGGCTCCTTGGTGTGGATGACTGCAGTCCTGCTCGACAAGAACCGCGTGTTCCCGAAGTGGTTCGGTTATCTCAACCTCTGCAACGCGCTGACCGAGGTGGTCGTCGCGCCGGCCTGGATCTTTCAGCGAGGTGCGTTCGCCTGGAACGGCGCGATCGCCTGGTGGGTCAACATGGTCGTATTCGTCACGTACACCGGCGTTTTCATCGTGCTGCTGCGCCGGATGATCGAGCGTGAGGACTTCGGCACCGGTCCGCTGCCGGACCTTGCAGGCAACGAGGCCGACGAGCACCACGTGGCGGAGGTGGTTCGATGACCGAGCAAGTCCACGATGTGCGCGCGAGGTCTGTGCCCGGCCAGCCCGACATGTGGATGTTCGTACTGTTCGAGTCGCTGTTGTTCACCGCGTACTTCTCGGTGTACCTGGTGTCACGCACCCAGAATCCAGAACTCTTCCTGCAGTCCCAGTCTCATCTTGACCTGCGCATCGGCGTCGCCAATACCATTGCACTGCTGCTGAGTTCGTGGGCGATCGCCCGCTGCGTCCAGGCCTCCCGCGAGGGCAACTACCGATCCGCGTTGACGAACGTGTTCCTGACGATCTCGTTCGGTGTCCTCTTCCTGGCCGGCAAGATCGTCGAGTGGATCACCCAGATCCGCATGGGGAACACGTTCACCAGCGACGAGTTCTTTCAGCACTACTTCTTCCTGACCTCTATTCACTGCATCCACGTGCTGATCGGCTTCGTGGTGCTCGGTGTCGTCGTCTACCAGTTGTGGAACCCGAAGCGGCGATCCCAGCAGCTCGTCGAGACGGGGGCCACCTATTGGCACACCGTCGATTTCCTCTGGGTCCTGATTTTCGCGTTGATCTACGTCGTGAGGTGAGTGGTGCGCAACGGCTTCGACAAGAGACTGCTGATTGTCTGGGCGGTTTTGACGGGAATGACGCTTGTCTACGTCTGGCTGGACGAAGCCGTCGACCAGAACGGGACCTTGACGGCCAGCACGGTGGTCACCGTCAGCGCGATCGGCATCGCACTCATCAAGGTGCGCATCATCTTCCGGGAATTCATGGAGGTGCGGAACGCGCCGGCGCTGCTCTGCCGTCTGACCGACGGATGGGTGGTGCTCATCGGTGTGTGCTTGTTGGGAAGCTACTTCGTGGGATCAGCCATCGCGAGCTAATTGTGGCCACACCGCCTTGGCCGGTTCAGATTGCCAAGTAGCCGAGACGCTGTGCAGCCCCGGCGATCCGAAGGGCCAGACCGGGATGGGTCAGCGGCAGTGAGAGTGCGGGCCATGCGGGCATCGCCGAGGCTGCGGGAAAGAACAGGGCGATACAGGGCTCCCCGGCGAACCGACTGTTGTAGCGCAACCCATCGAGATCCGGGAAGGCTTCGGTGATTCGTCTGGCCCAGCGCTGTGTGATCGAGTGTGGTGCAGTCGATATCGCGAATGTGCCGCCGGCTCGCGTCGGCCAGGATCCGGTGCTGTCCGTGGCCAAATCGAGCAGCCGAATGTCACGGGCGAACCGCAACCCGGTCAGGTAGGGGTCACCCCGTAACCGGTCGATGGTGCGCCCAACTTGAAACGCCTCGGCCAATGCCGGCGTTGGTGCCGAGGCGCCGTACCAGACACCGATACCAGGGTGATCTCGCGCCGGCGGTGGATGAGGGTCGAACCGCAAGTGCGGACCGTACTCGCGAAAACCGTTCCAGGCCAGTATGTGACTGCCGGTGGTGCGGTGTATCCGCCACCAGAGATCGTCCGTTGTGACGATCCGGTATTCCTCGTTCCGGATACCGATGGCACGTAGCTTGGCTGCCGTCGGCGGTCCAGGAAGGCGAGCGGTCACGTGGTGTACCAGTCGGTGCCTGCCGCAGCGGCGACTGCTTGGGTGACGTCACCACCATCGCGCAACCACTCGACCGGAGTCAGCGGCCGGTCGTGGAACAGGTCAAGCTGCGGGGTGCGGAGGAACCCGGCCACGGCTACGGGGTGAAGATCGGCGGGCAGCGCCTTGAACACCTGATCGAGGCCGCGGATCTGGCGTGTGGGCCCACCGTGGGCGTCAGTCTCGAACTGCAGCGCGGGAAAGAGCCAGGTCTGCCCGTCCGGGATCGCCCACAATTCGCCGGCGAGCCGTTTCTGCCGCACCCGTGACGGGCTGATCCCGAGTCCGGTGGCGACCTCGTCGGGGGTGAATGCGGTCACCGTGAGGTGAGCCGTGCGGCCGGCGATCTCTGTGCCGGCCGCAATCAGCGCGTCCTGATCCTCGGCGAAACCTGCCTCATCGAGCAGTCGAGCCTCGTCCTCGCTGAGGGAAGCGGCCCATGGTCGCAGCGTGGGAAAGCTTTTCAGCGCCGCGACAAATTGAGGGGTCGTGATATCGAAACGCTCCTGGAGCAGCTGCTCCAGCTCGGCGTTCGGCTGCATGGCAACCTCCTTCTAACGGAAGTTAACAACAGTCTATGTTCGTTAGCCGAGCGTGTCGAGACGCGTTCAGGTCCCGTACAGGTGCAAGGCTCGGGCTGCCGCCGTCGCCACTTCGCCGCTCAACTTCGCGATGGGTGGACCACCGCGCTGATGGATGACGTTGGCCAGGACGGCGACGTACGTGTCTGACCCTGGATCCATCCACAGGGTGACGCCCGTGAACCCGGTGTGACCGAAACTGCCGACGGGAAAGACCGTGCCGCGCGGTCTGGAATGCGGGGTATCGATATCCCAACCGAAGCTCCGAAGGTCTTGCCCGTTGATGGCCGGGTAGTGCGGAGCGAGACGGGCGCCGTTGGCGTTGTTGGCCGCCTCGACTTGTTGGGCGTTGTGCCCGGGCTGTTGTGGTGTCGTCATCAACTCCACGGTCGACTGCTTCAGCGGAAATGTGCTCGGCCGGCCGGCGAGACGATCGAGCAGGGCTTGCGCGAACCGGCCGACGTCGTTCACCGTCGAGAACACCCCGGCGCTCCCGGCCACCCCGCCCATGCGGCGTGCCGTCGGGTCATGCACGGTGCCGCGCAACGGGTGGCCGTAGTCGGGGTTGAGGCCCGGGGTGTCCTCGTCGAGCGCCGTCGGTGCGATGCGGGGCAACAGGTCGGTGCTCCAGGTGCCGGCCGGGCAGTCGGTCACCTCGGGCGCGTTCGAGTCGAAGGCGATCGCGGTTCCCCGGACCTGGTGTGGGCCACAGGCTTTGGCCGCCGGCAGATAGTGGGTCTCCGACATCCCAAGTGGGGTAAAGACATTGTCCGGCACGTACCGATCCAGAGGTTGGCCCGTGATGCGCTCGATGATCGTGCCCACCACAATGAAGTTGATGTCGGAGTAGTGAAACAGCTGTCCGGGTTCGTACACCACCCACGCGCCGAGCGCGCGGTGAATACCTTCAGCCTTGTCAGCCTTTTCCAGCCCCCACGGCCCGTCCAGGCTCAGATCGCCGGCGATACCCGAGGTGTGGGTGAGCAACATGCGGACGGTCACCTGCGCGCGGCGTGGGTCGCTGGCCGGGTTGAAGTCCGGCAGGTAGGTCTGCACCGGCTCGTCGACCTTGACCAGGCCCCGTTCGTAGAGCTGCATGAACGCCGTCGTCGTCGCGATGCTCTTCGACAGCGACGCCAGGTCGAAGATCGTGTCCTCGGTCATCGGCTCCGCGGGAGCGGGCACCCCGTCCAGCCCGGGTTCACCGTCGAGCTTGCGCGAGCCGTATGCCTTGCGGAACACGACGTTGCCGCCATGCCCGACCTGGACCACCGCGCCCGGCAGCCGATGTGCCGCGATGGAGTCGTTGACGAGCTTCGAGACCGCGGTGAAATCGCCCGTCGGAACGACGGCGGCCAGGGTGGGTGCCGCGAAGGTGGGTGCCGCCGCGGTCGTCGTCGATGGGGAACTGGCCGTCGGCGGGGACGCTGGTTGCCCGCACGACGGGGTCGCGACGACGGCGAAAACGACTGTTCCCACCGCGCAGATCCGGGCAAGCGGTCGCGACATGGTCACCCGATCGACGGTACGGGATCAGTGTCGAGCCCGAGCCTGCGTTCGCAGGCGTCCCGCGCGAAGTGGTGCGAGTCTGGGAGGGAGGTGTCGTGTGCCTGACGCTGTGACGAACATGTAGCCTCTTGCGGCTTTTCCGGCTTTTCGTCGCAAGAGCCTGCAGACTCGTCACAGCGCGTCAGAGGGGAACCCAGGTGCAGACAGGGACAACGATTGCGCTCAATGTGTTGCCTGCGTCCGCGGCTCAAGGTGTTGCGCCCACCCCGACGCGCACACCGCAGTGCAGACCAGCGCCAACAAGCCCACAAAACTCAGCATCACCGGGTAGCTGAACCAGTGCGCCAGCGCCGCCAGCACGGCGGGCAAGAGGAACCCGAGATAGGCCAGCGAGTAGTAGACGCCGGAGATCCCGGCGAGCTCGTCGGGCGGCGCAATACGTTGGATCTCAAGCAGGCCCGACACGATCGCGATCCCGTACGCGCTGCCGAGCAGCATCGCGACCAGCGGGGCGACGAGCGCCGAGCGGGTGACGGCGGTGGCAACCGCGGCGAAGATGCCCAGGGCCATCAACGCCATCGACACCACGACGGCCCGCGAGCTGGAGACGTCGTCGAGGCGTCGCGCCACCGGTTGGATCGCCACCCCGCAGCCCAGTGTCAGCACGGTCAGGCCGACGGTATAGAGCAGGGCCCAGGAGCCGAGCTGGTCGGCGACGAGTGCCGGCACCACCGCGTAGGCGATGGCTGCCGAACCAAAGATCCACGGCGCCATGGGAACAACGACATGGAGGAACCGGCGGTGGCCGGCTGCGGGCACCTTCAATCCGTCCAGGAAGGGCCGGTCCGAGGGCGCTGTCCGCGTTTCGACGGTCCGGTTCCACACCGCCCACAGCACCGGCACGCAGAGCGCCGCGTGGACCAGGTACGTCAACACCAGCGGCAGTGGCGCGTACACGGTGAGCAGTCCGGCACACAGCGGTCCGACGCCGAAGCCCAACGACAGGCAGATCGAGGCCCGGCGCGCCCCGGCACCGGCCGGCGCGTCGTCAAACGGTGGCCGAGACAATTCGGTGATCCATGCCGAGCCGACCGCCATTGCGATACCGACGGCCACTCCGCTGAACAACCTGCCGGCGAACAGGGCCGGGAAACCCCAGTAATCACCGATGGCCAGGATGAGACTGCCCAGCGCCGCACTGATCACGCCGGCGGCCATGACGTTACGTCGACCGTGGCGGTCCGAGAGCGTCGAGGCGATCAGGAGTCCCGGGATCAGGCCGAGCACGTAGGCGCCCAACAGGATGTCCACATCCACCCGGGTGTATCCCGAGTGCTGGGCGTAGGCGATCAGCAACGGGGTGAATTGGTTTCCGCCCCAACCGATGCAGAACACCGCGATGGCCACCGCGAGCCACGGCTGTAGACGGTGCCGAACCTGAGCCGGCGCCTCACGGGAGTCGAAGGCGACTGCGGTCATGCCAGCACCACCCGGTACGTCGCCTCCAGATGCGCCAGCAACGCGCCTTCGAAACCCGGCACATCACGCCGGCCGATGGCGTCGGCCAATGCCGCGTGTTCACCGATCAATTCGGTCAACCGCGCGGCGTCGGAGCGCGCGGCGTCGGCCATCATGCGGCGCTGCCGGTCGCTGAGCGAACCGTAGAAGCGGCCGGCGATCGTGTTCCCGGCGACCTCCACGATCCGCCGGTGAAAGGCGTCGTCGGCGGCCGCGAACTGATCGGCATCGCCGATCGCCGCGCCGTGGCGCTGTCGCTCGACCAACTCGGTCAGCTCGCCGAACAGGCTGTCGATGGATTCTGCGGAGCGGCACAGCCGGCGCACCGCCGCGGTCTCGAGCGCCAGGCGCATCTCGAGCAGATCGGTGGCCTCTTGTGCGGAGACGGGGACGACGACGGCGCCGCGTCGCGGCACCAGATCCAGGAAGTCTTCGGCAGCCAGGCGCAGAAACGCCTCGTGCACGGGGGTGCGGCTGACGCCGAGCTGCGTCGCCACCTCTACCTCGCTGAGCAGCTGTCCGCCGCGAAACTCACCGGAGAGGATCTGATCCTTGGTCATCCGGTAGACGCGTTGGCTGTTGCTCGACTTCTCGTCCGTGCCCACGGGAGAACACGCTACACCCTTGCATGCAAGCTTGCATGCAAGGGGTCTACGCAGGGGAAACGCCTAGAAGGGACTGCTGTTGGCCTGGTACTTGGAGGATTCCGGTCGCGGGCCGAACCGGCGGATGTAGTCCTCGTGTTTCTGCTGGTCTTTCTTGTACTGGATCTCGTCGACCAGGTTGGGGTCGAGGCCGTGCTGGGCCAGCCGGTGCCGACGCCAGATCTTGTTCAGTGCCAGCGCCATCAAAATCGCCCAGATGTAGATCGGCACGGTCATTTCGATGTGCACGTACAGCGACGCGGGCAAGAGCCAGAGCGGTGCCAGCACGAACAGCGGCGGGATGGCCATGCGGATCAGGTGCCGGCGGACGGCCCCGTGGTCGGCAAGGTCGTGGGCCACCCAATCACGCATGGAATCGGGCAACCGTTTGCCGTAGCAGTAGGCGATGTACTGAAAGAGGTTGGGACGGTCTTTGGTTTTCTGGCCGGCCATGGTGGGCTCCTGGTGTCAATCGGTGAGTGAATTGGCCGCCAGCGCAGCCACATTGATGCGGGTCAACACCCGGTGCAGCTCTTCGAGTTCGGCGATGTCGGCGCCCAGGCGTTCCACTACCGCGGCCGGGATGGCAAGTGCCTGCTCACGCAGGGCCACCCCGGCTTCGGTGAGCTCGACGTCGGTCGCGCGTTCATCGCCGGCGCGGCGGCTGCGGGTCAACAGGCCGAGCGCTTCCAACCGCTTGAGCATCGGCGAGAGCGTCGCCGAATCGAGCTGCAATGCGGCGGCGATCTCCTTGACCGAGAGCGGGGATGCACCGCCGGAGCTGGACCGTTGGTGATCCCACAGCGCCAGCATCACGAGGTACTGCGGGTGGGTTAGGCCCAGCGGCTCCAGCAGTGGGCGATATACCGCCAGCACCGCGCGGTTGCTGACGGCCAGCGCGAAACAGACCTGCCGTTCGAGGGCCAGCGGATCGGAGCTGAGCTCCGGCGCTTCGGATACTGCGGACACAAAATGAACGTACCCTAATAGTTAGGGCACTAACAATGTCTCGGTGCTCACACGATCAGTGTGCGCGTTTGGCCAACCGCTCGGCGTTGTCGATGAGGATGGTCCGGCCCTGCACCCGGATCCAGCCGCGTTGCGCGAAATCGGACAGCGCCTTGTTGACCGTCTCCCGCGAGGACCCGACGAGCTGGGCGATCTCTTCCTGGGTCAGCTCGTGGTCGACGCGCAGCGCGTTGCCATCGCGGCTGCCGAACCGTTGCGCCAGGTAGAGCAGTTGTTTGGCGACCCGGCCCGGTACATCGGTGAAGATCAGGTCGGACAGGTTGTCGTTGGTACGACGCAGCCGGCGGGCCAACACACGCAGCAGTTGTTCGGCGATCTCGGGGCGATCGGCGATCCAGCTCCGCAGCACCGTGCGGCTCATCACCACCGCCTTCACCTCGGTCAGTGCGGTCACCGTCGAGGTCCGCGGCCCGGGATCGAAGATGGCGAGCTCACCGAACATGTCCGACGGGCCCATCAGCGTGATCAGGCTGTCGCGACCGTCCACCGATTTACGGCCGATCTTCACCTTGCCCGAGGTGATGATGTACAGCGTGTCGCCGGGCTCGCCTTCGGTGAACACGACCTCGGACCGGCGGAAGGTCACCGGCTCGAGCTGCCGGACCAGTGCGGCCACGGCATCTGGTGACACACCCTGGAAGATGCCGGCACGGGCCAGCACTTCATTCATATTTCCCCCTTGGTGGATGTGCCGAACCTGGCTGCCCGGAGTGTTTGCACTGGTAGCAGCCGAAAGTGCGACCGCCTTTCTACTTTACAAGGGCCGACGGACGCCTTCGGCTGCCGGGTTTACAGCAACGACGGGTTTCGTAATGGCTGCCGGGCGTGGGACAACTGCTGCAGTCAGATCGTCGAACAGCAGATCCGCTGAGCTTCGGCGACAGAGTCGGCGAGCGGACGACGCGTGTTGATCAGGTGGGCGTCGGACCAATCGGCACCGCCGGCCGCCAGTCCTTCGGCGATCTGCGGAGTGGCGTCCGAGTTGGTGCCCCGCCTTTGCGTGATGCGGTCCTTGGCTTCGTCCAGGGGTACCGTGCAGGCCAATTCTGTTGTCGGACAATGATGTTCTGCGGCGAGTTCGCGGGCCCGCCGTCGGAGCGCCGGGTCTCGCCAGGTACCGTCCAGGATCACCGATCGGCCCCCGGCCAGGGCAGTGGCGGCGTTGCACAGGACAGCGTCGTACACCGCTGCCACGTTCTCGCTGCTGTAGAGCCCCTCGTTCAGCGTTCCCGCATCGCCGGTGACCAGGCCTTGTTCCTGCAACTCGCGGCGCACGTCGTCGGTGGAGATCACCCGTGCAGACAACTGCTCGGCCAGCGCATGCGCCAACGTGGTCTTGCCGGTGCCGGGGCCACCGCCGATGACGACCAACCGAACGGCGCCTCGGCGAAGGTGTTCGAGGGCAATGTCGAGGTGGCGCCGAGCGTCGGCCTCGGCGCTCTGGTTGCCCTGTTCGACCCTGATGCAGTCGGTCTTGGCGCGAACTCCCGCACGGTAGGCGACGTAGAAATCAACCAGCGCGGCCTGGGCGGTGTCGCCAGAGAGCCGCCGGTACTCGGCGATGAAGTAGTCCGCCAGATCTTCGCGGCCGAGAAATTCCAGGTCCATCGCCAGGCAGGCGGCGTCGTCGATGCAGTCGAGGTGACGCAGGTGGTCATCGAACTCGAGGCAGTCCAGGATCGCCGGGCCCTCGGGCATGCAGAAGATGTCGCCGCTCAGCAGGTCGCCATGGCCATCGACGATGCGCCGGTTCGCGATGCGGTCCGCGAACAACGCGGTCCGGCCCTCGATGAACTGGTCCACCAGTCGGCCGATCTCGCTCAGCGATTCCGTGGACACCACAGTTCCGGCGTGCCGGTGCAGTTCCCTGAGGTTGTCGTGCCAGCGGCCGGCAACCGCGGGAACCCTAGCTGCAGTGTCGATGTCCTCCGAACGCTGCGCATCGGCGTGGAACCGCGACACCGCTTGCGCGATCGCCGACAGTTGCTCGAGGACGGGTTCACGGTTGACGACGATTGACGACAGTCGGCGGGCATCGGGGTATCGGCGCATCACGATCACTGGCTCGGGCGGACCGCCTTGCGGATCCGAGAGGTGCGCGACGCCCAGATAACTGTCGGGCGCCAGTCGCTGGTTCAACCGCACCTCACGGTCACAGACCTGTTCGCGACGCTCGACCGAACTGAAGTCGAGAAAATCGGTCACGACGGGCTTTTTGACCTTGTATGCCCGGTCGCCGACCAAGGCGACGATGCCGGTATGCGTCTCGTGGATCTCTGCCGCGGCACTCGTGGTCTCGGACTCAGCAGTCGGCGCCGGCGCGGGCCAAGCTGAAGTACCCATACCTCATGATGGCCGTGTGTGGACCCGCGGCGGTAGGGCCATAGGTCCTACCTCGCTCTGGTGGGGTACCGCGGCAGGTTCGTTCACTGGGGGCTGACCAGTCCGGTGTCGTACGCATGGATGATCGCGGCGGCGCGGTCACGCAGGTCGAGTTTGATGAAGATGTGGCCGATGTGGCTCTTGACGGTGAGACCGGAGATGCTGAGCTCGTCGGCGATCTCGGCGTTGGAATGCCCTTTGGCGATCAGCTTCAGCACATCGAGTTCGCGGGCGGTGAGGTCGCCGACTGCGGCGCTGCGACGCGGCTCGGCTGACTTGCGGTAGGTGGTGAGCACCCGTGAGGTCACGGCCGGGTCCAGATAACTGTCGCCCTGGGCCACTGCGCGAACCGCCCGGATCAGCTCTTCTGCCGAGGAATCCTTGAGCACGAATCCGCTGGCTCCGGCGCGCAGCGCTCCGGAGAGCAACTCGTCGTCATTGAACGTGGTCAGCGCCAACACCGGAGGGCCGCCGGCCGCGGTCACCTGGCGGGTGGCCTCGATCCCGTCGACGCGTTTCATCCGCAGGTCCATCACCACCACGTCGGGGCGGTACTGGGTGATGGCATCTGGCACCTCGTCGCCGTCGGCGCACTCTGCAACGACCACGAAGCCGTCCTTGCGTCGCAGTATGCGTCGCAGCCCAGAGCGCACCAGATCCTGGTCGTCGACCAGCAGGACCGCGACTTCGGTCACGGGGTCCGTCATGACACCACGGGGCACCATCGGGGTGCCCGGTCGGTGTCGTCCAACGGAATGTTCGTGCGCACCGACCATCCGTCATCGGCCGGGCCGACGCTGATGATCCCGCCGAGCTGCTCGACACGTTGGCGCATACCGCGCACGCCGCGGCCATCGACATCGCGGCCGTTCCTGACGGACAACGCGGGGACCGGGAGCCGGTTGGCGACGGTGAGCGACGCCGAAGTGCGTGAGATCCTCAGTAACACTGTGGCTTCCGCATCAGGTGCGTGCTTGGCGATGTTGGCCAGCGACTCCTGGGCGATGCGATACAACGCCAAGCCCACCGCGCCGGAAACCACATCGGTGCGCCCCGTGGCGTCGAAACGCACGGTTAGCCCGGCGCGTACGAAATCGTCGACCAGGCAAGAGATATCGTCGACACCAGGTTCGGGAGCCATGCTCATCGGGGCGCCGTCGAGCAGTCCGACCGTGCGGCGGATGTCCGCCATGGCCTGCCGGCCCAGGCGTTCGGCCTGTTCCAGCGCCTCGACGGCGTCGTCGACATCGCGATCCTGCTGCAACCCGCGACGTGCGCCGGTCACATGCAGCAGGGTCACGCTCAGCGAATGGGCGATCACGTCGTGGACCTCGCGGGCGATACGGCGGCGCTCGTCGGCCGCGGCGTGCCGGGCCTGCGCGGCCTGCGCATCCTGCTGCTGGCGCATGAGCTGCTGCTGAGTGTGCACGAGATAACCTACCAGCCAACCCATTCCGAGGATCCCCAGATACAGCGGCAGCGCTTCGAGGCGGTGCTGTGCGGCAGCCGCCATCAGCAGTGTGGCCGCGGTCAGCGAGGCCAGGAATCCACCCCACACGCCGACGAGTGAGGCGACCTCGCCGACCATCAGCACCGCGATCAGCGGGGCGAAATCGTTGGATACCGGTGTGGTCGTCGCGAACAGCAACACCGCGGTAGCGGTGGTCCATGTCGCCCAGACAATTGGTGCCTTGAAGTCGACGCCGGACAGGTAGAACAGCGCGAACGGGGCCACGCACACCACGACCGCGAGCAGGCTCGCCGGGAAGTCGGCGGTCGGGCGCTGCAGCATGGCCACCACGCCGGCGCCGATCACCGTGGCATCGAACGCCAATACGATGGCCCAGTTGTAGCCCACCGGGAGGGCGTAGCCCCGCCGGCGCACGTGTGCACGGAGGCCGCGCGCGATGCTGCCGAGCATGTTCTGATCGTAGAAGGCGAGGTCGCGGTCATGCCTCCTACTGCGGTTGGATTTTTTGGGGCCGGATTTTCCGGGATCGGACTTCAGCACTCAGAGTCGCCACATTTCGCGCGCCATGGCGGCATCTTCGACGAAGCCTTCACGCAGCGGCGGATAGTACGGCTGTTTCAGATTCGGCCGGGGTACGGCGACCAGTGCGGACCGTACCGCGGTCAGGGCGCGGCCCCAAAAGCTGCCGTCCCGGCGACCCGGCCGGTGCGGGGTTGCCGGCGCGGTCTCCGGCGGGGTGAAAACGGCGTCTTTGGCCGTCCATCCACGGGCGACGCCAGTCACTGAATTCGCTAGGGAAATAGCTGGGGAACGCTGTGCTCGTGTCATGTCTTGACGCTATGAAGAATGCAGGTCAACCCACATCGCGCTGCTGTCCGATCTTGTCCTACGACCGTGGTAGGAGATCTGCACCGACCATAGGACGATCCGGGCGTGAGTGATTACGCTCGTGCTGTGGTCCCGAGCTCGACGCGCAGGCGTGGCCCCCGGCGCGATGTCGACACCCGTGCCCTGATCGTCGACACCGCCGAGCGAATGTTCGCCGAGACGTCGATCGGCGCGGTGGCTTCGCGCGCGGTGGCCCGGGAGGCCGGCGTGGCCAGCCGCGCGGTGGCCTATCACTTTCCGGCCAAGAGGGATCTGGTGCTGGAGGTGGCCCAGCGCCGCGCCCCGACGGTGTTCGCGGCTGTCATCTCCGAACTTGTCCGGGTGGCTCAGTCCGAGAACGAGATTGGCGTCTGTGACGTCGTCGAGGCATTGATCGCGCCGTACGTCCGTCTGCTCGACGAGGATCCCGTCGGCGGGTTGCGCTGGCTGAAGGTGATGAATCAGCTTGCCCTGGATGAAGATCAGATCTGGCTGGATCAGTTGGCAGGTACACCGAGTCTGCCCGAGCTGTTCTTTGCCGCGGCGGGCCGTGCGATACCTGACATTCAGAGCAGAGAAGGCCAGCAACGCAGCACAATTGCCGTCTTGTCGATGATCGGTGCGCTCGCCAGTTCGGATCTCGCGCTGTACGGACGCCCGCTCGGGCCCGAGGGTTTGGACCGTGGCTGGGTCGACCAGCTCGTCCGGTTCACCGGCAGCGGTTTACTCGGCGATGAGCGCCAACCCGACTAGGATCGTGGCGTGCAGATCGACGGCCAGCAGCTTGCTGCCTTCGCCGCGGTGGTCGAACTGGGGAGCTTCGATGCGGCCGCGCAGCGTCTGCACGTGACTCCGTCCGCGATCAGCCAGCGCATCAAGGCCTTGGAACAGCGTGTCGGTCAGGTGCTCGTTGTTCGCGAAAAGCCTTGCACCCCAACTTCTGCTGGTGTTCCGCTGTTGAGACTGGCGGCGCAGACGGCACTGCTGGAGTCCGAGACCCTTGCCGAGATGGGCGGTGGCTCGGCGCACCGCACCAGGATCGCTCTGGCGGTCAACGCCGATTCGATGGCGACGTGGTTCACCGATGTGTTTGCCCAGGCGGCCGAGTTCTTGTTCGATATCAGGATCGAGGATCAGGACCTCTCGGCTCGGCTGCTGCGGGAGGGTGTCGTGATGGGCGCGGTGACCACCGAGCGACGTCCGGTTCCGGGTTGTCGGGTGCATGCGTTGGGGGCGATGCGCTACGTGCCGGTGGCCAGCGCGGAATACGTGCAGCGTTACCTGCCCGACGGCTTTACTCGCGAGGCCGCGCAGACAGCACCCTCGCTGGCCTGGAACCGCGATGACGCCCTGCAAGACCAATTGGTGCGCAAGGTGTTCCGCAAGGATGTCGTCAGGCCGATTCACTTCATCCCGACCGCAGAGGGGTTCGGTGCCGCGGTACGGGCCGGGTTGGCCTGGGGGATGTATCCCGAGGAATTGGTCGACGACGACTTCGTCCGGATCACCGAGCAGCACCTGGACGTGCCGCTGTACTGGCAATGTTGGAAGCTCGACAGCCGCACAGTCGAGGCCATCACGGCAGCGGTGCGCGATGCGGCAGGACGCCTCCGGGCCTGACCTCTAGCCCGGATTTTGCGTGGAAATGGGCGTGGGCTTGGTCTGATGTCGAGTTGTGTTGCTGGGGAGTAGTTTTCGGGTGTAGGCGTGGGTGGATTGTCCTGTTTCGCCAGGTGGTGCGGGCTTTCCCGGGG